>JBJTRD010000212.1:0-2175 GCA_046075945.1 Flavobacteriales bacterium | reverse complement strand
AGGGGAGACGCACGGTGCCCGAGCGTAGTCGAGGGCCAACTTTCAACTAAAAAGGATTGTAGGATAGTAGGATTATAGGATTGTAGGATTATAGGGGAGACGCACGGTGCCCGAGCGTAGTCGAGGGCGTTAAGACAAGCTTGGGCTGAACAGGAATTTGTTGGGGCTTACCAGCTGTGTTTTTACTGCGTACATGACGATGGCAGCGGTATTGTTTACTCCCAACTTCTGCAAGATATTCTTTCGATGCGTGTTGACTGTATGCGGGGAGAGAAAGAGCTTTTCAGCGATTTCAACGTTCGTATATCCCTCCGCAATAAGCGTGATAATCTCGAGCTCACGCTCGGTGATAGAGACAGCTTCACAGTTGAATTCCGTAAGCTCCAGATCATTCACGTCGATTGATTCTTTGCGAATTGTATTGAGAATCTGCCCGCAGAAAAAACGTCCACCTGAAGCCGTTTCGCGAACGCTGTCGACGATTTCGTGTATGTCGCAGTCCTTCTTGATGTAACTCACAATGCCTGCGCGAAGTGCGTTCACAATGGTAATGCCCGACTGCTCTCCGGTAATTGCAACGAAACGAACATGTTTGTTGTGCTTTTGAATGGCCGGCACTACATCGATGCTGAAATGTTGTGCTGCGAAATCGATGAGCACAACATCGGGTTGGAAGCTCTTGGCCATTTCCAGAAGTTGTTTTTCGGATGAGGCCTCGCCTACGATTTCAATATCGGCGTACTGGCTCAACACAGCGTTGAGCCCGGCGCGAATAAGGATATTGCTGTCGGCGATGATGAGTTTCATTGCGCCGCAAATATCTTATTAAAATCAATTCTAAATAATAAACAACCCGGAAGTTTTTCACATCACATGCGATCGGGCATGCCAATACCCAGCAAACGCATGGCTTCGCGAATGATTTCGCCCGTTTTATGTGTGAGCGCCAACCGGAAATTACGAGCGGTATCGTCGGCCTCGCGAACGATTTGATGATCCTGATAAAACGTGTTGTAGAGTTTCGAGAGGTCGTAAGAGTAATGGGCTATATCAGCCGGATTGTATGTTGAAGCGGCAGTCTGAAGCACCGCCGGCCATTCATACATCTTGGCAACCACATCGAGCTCAGCCTCGCTCATGGCATGACCTGCGAACGGTGCTGTGAGCGCATCAAAGTCGGGGTGTGCCTCGGCATACCGACGCAAAATGGCGCGCGTGCGCACATAGGTGTACTGCACGGAAGGACCCGTATTTCCGTTGAAATCGATACTCTCCTTCGGGTTGAATAACATGTTCTTTTTCGGATCCACACGCAATAGGAAATACTTCAGCGCTGCCATACCGATGGTGCGGTACAATTGCTGTTTCTCCTCTTCCGGTAATCCCTCTAGTTTGCCTTGCTCAGCAGAAACTTCGTGCGCAACGGTAGCCATTTCCTCCATCAAATCGTCAGCATCTACAACTGTTCCTTCACGCGATTTCATTTTACCCTCCGGCAATTCTACCATACCATAGCTGAGATGGTAACATTGATCAGCCTTCTCGAAGCCGAGTTTCTTCAATATCTTGAACAGCACTTTGAAGTGGTATTCCTGCTCATTTCCTACAGTGTAAATCTGATAAGCCAAATCGGGGAAATCGCGAAAAAGACGAATCGCGGTCCCGATATCCTGCGTGATGTACATCGCAGTGCCATCCTTACGCAGCAAGGCCTTTTGATCGAGTCCTTCATCGGTTAGATCGATCCAGATGGAGCCATCTTCCTTTTTGAAAAACACTCCGGCAGCCAGCCCCTTCTCTACTTCCTCCTTGCCATTGATGTAGGTGTTGCTCTCGTAATAAAGCTTGTCGAAATCGACTCCCATGGCCTTGTAGGTCGATTCGAATCCGTCGTACACCCAGCCATTCATTTTCTTCCACAATGCAATGGTTTCTTCATCGCGCGCTTCCCACAAACGAAGCATTTCCTGCGCCTGTTGCATGATGGGTGTTTGTTGCGCAGCCTGCTCTTCATTCATGCCCTGCACCATCAACTCCTTCATTTGTGCCTTGTGCGCCTTATCAAACTCCACATAATATTTTCCTACGAGCTTATCGCCCTTCAATACCGACGATTCCGGCGTTTCACCACTCCCTGTATTCTTCCACGCCACCATACTCTTGCAGATGTGAATA
>JBJTRD010000211.1:0-3317 GCA_046075945.1 Flavobacteriales bacterium | reverse complement strand
GGCGTTCGTAATTGTGTGTACAACCTTTTTAACGTACCTCTTCAACATCCTGGCGATTCATCGGTTGTCACCGACGATTGCCAGTTCGTATATCTATTTGCAACCGGTATTTGCCGGATTGTTTGCGTTGATGTTGGCTTCTTTGGTGGAGCGCGATTACACGCGCGACATCAGCTGGTTTAAGTTAGGGTGCGCGCTTATGATCGTTGTGGGGGTTTGGTTGGTGAGCCGGACGCCCTCAGATGCCAAGCAGTCCGGTTGATTTTCGCGAGAGAAGGGGACACACCGCACTACGTCCTTACAGCGGGGGAAAACTATAGTGATGTTGTGTGTGATGAAGGGCTGCCTATCTTGCGGGCGTTCTCACAGGGGTGTCGCGGCTGAGCCGTGACTGAGATTATACCCTTCGAACCTGGGCAGGTAATGCTGCCAAGGAATAAAGCGAGGTAGCTAAACGAATCGTTGGCTGCCCCTGGCCGACGAGCTATGTTGAACAAACGTGGTTGCGTCAAACATGAGAAAACAAATGATTTTACTTGCCTGCGGCCTGCTTGGAACGGCTGTGCTTCATTCCCAGGAACAGAATCTTCCGCAGATTGATACGCTTTCAATCGTGACAGTAGAAGCAACACGGGCCAATGTGTTTGCTCCAATTGCTTTCATTGAACTGGATGAAAAAAAGTTGGCCGCCCAGAACAATGGTCAGGATATACCCTATGTGTTACGACTAACACCTTCGCTGGTGGCAACAAGCGATGCTGGGGCAGGTGTTGGCTACACAGGCTTGTGGATTCGCGGCAGTGATCCGGCGCGAGTCAACGTAACCATCAATGGTGTTGCGCTCAATGATTCAGAAAGTCAGCAAGTGTTTTGGGTGAATACACCCGATCTTACAACGAGCTCGAGCAGTATACAAGTGCAGCGTGGTATTGGCACGAGCACGAATGGAGCAGGTTCGTTTGGAGGAAGTATTCGCATTGACACGCGTGGCGTGCGCACATCGCCTTACCTCGAGTCTTCAAATGCTGCAGGAAGTTTTGGAACCTGGAAAAACAACTTGACGTTTGGAACGGGCATGTTGAAGAGCGGATGGATTTTGGAAGGAAGGTTATCACAAATTACGTCCGATGGTTATGTTGATCGTGCTAGTTCGCTGTTGCGTTCTTACTTCGGTGAGTTAGCGAAGTATTCATCGAAGGGAAGTTTCAAGTTGACTGCATTTGGTGGTAAGGAAATCACCTATCAATCGTGGAATGGAACACCGCATGAAGTTTTGTTCGGGACGCAAGAAGACCGATTAAACTTTGCATCGCGCAATGGATTAACCGAATCACAAACACAGAATCTACTTACATCGGGACGCACCTACAACTTTTATCAATACGAACATCAGGTCGACAATTATGCGCAGCATCACGCGCAAGCCCATTGGAATCGAAACATAGATAAGTTGTGGAACGTTCAGTTAACCGGTCATTACACGCGAGGTAAAGGATATTTCGAAGAGTACAAGGAAGCAGCATCGTTGTCGAGTTATTTGATCGATAGCATTACCACAACCGGGGGTGATGTTTACTACTCGGCAGATGTGGTTCGACGTCGTTGGCTCGACAATCATTACGGAGGATTGGTGGGATCGCTTACGCGCAAGAGCGACCGATGGGAATCGATATTGGGTGGCGCGTTTTCGGTGTACGATGGATTGCACTACGGAGAGTTAATTGACATTCCTTCGGTGGAAGAGTGGCGAATGGCGAATGGCGAGTGGCGGTATTATGAGGGGAATAGTTTGAAGACCGATGGCAATGTGTATTGGAAGAATACAGTATTGCTCGGCAAACGGTTGAACGCCTTTGCGGATGTTCAGTTGCGAAGTGTGGCTTACCAAACGAAGGGAACGGACAACGATTTGCGCAGCTACGATGTTGACTTCAGCGCGTTGTTTATTAATCCGAAAGCAGGCATCACGTTTTTATCCAACAAACACAAGGCTTATTTGTCTGCGGCATACGCAGGCAAGGAGCCGAATCGCAATGACTTTGTGGATGCTGTTGATCCGACGAAAGTGAAATCGGAATACATGTTTGATGGTGAATGTGGATACACCTTTTCAACTTCGAAATTTAGAGTTGGAATCAATGGATACCTGATGCAATACAAAGATCAGCTGGTAATTACCGGAGCGTTGAATGATGTGGGAGCGCCTGTGCGTGTGAATGTTCCGAAGAGTTACCGCAGAGGGTTGGAGTTGGAGCTTGGAATGAAGTTGCCTCTCGGTTTTTTCACCGAAGGAAATGTTACCTGGAGCAGAAATCGGATCGAGCGGTTTGACGAGGTGATCTATGAATACACGGATACGAGCGTTACTGAAATAAAAAATGCCTACACTGATTCACCCATTGCATTTTCGCCTGCATGGATTGGCGCTGCGCAATTGGGCTGGCGTTACGAGCCGAAGAGCACTGGGCGTTTGAAGTATGTGGAACTGGCGTGGGCGCTGAAGCATGTGGGACAGCAATACATGGATAATACGGGGCTGTTCGACCGCATGCTTGCCGACTATTTCGTGAACGATGCACGTGCTTCGATGGAGTTTTCAGCGTTCGATAAAGTGTTTGGTTTTGATTTATGGGTGAATAATGCATTGAATAAGGCCTACATCTCGAACGGATACACCTACAGTTATATCTATGGTGATTTGATTACAGAGCGTTTTTATTACCCGCAGGCGCTTCGCAATTTTATGATTGCGTTGCGTGTGAAGTTCTAACCGTTGCGGTACACGCTTCGTTCCTCTTCGTCGTTGTACATCGAAACGTAGCTGTTGTAGCGCGATGGTGCCACGTCGCCCGCCTCGAGTGCTTTGCGCACCGCACAGCCAGGCTCGTTGAGGTGAAGGCAGTTGTGGTATTTGCATTCGGGAAGAAGTTCGAAAAACTCGAGGAAATGATGATGAAGTTCCTCTTTGGGTATGTCGACCAGGCCAAAACCTTTGATGCCCGGTGTGTCTACCAGGAATCCGCCAAACGGAAGCTGATGCATTTCAGCAAACGTGGTGGTGTGTTGTCCTTTGTTGCTCGACTCGCTCACTTCACCGATGCGCAAGTCTTTGCCCGGAATGAAATGATTGACAAGCGATGATTTTCCGGTAGCACTGTGACCGCTGATGAGCGTAATCTTATTTTCGATCATCACTTTTATCTCATCGATTCCTTCGCCAGTCAGAAGGGAAGAGAAAATGCAGCGATAGCCGATGCTTTGATACACTTTCGCCAATGCAGTCATTTCCTTTTTTTCCTTCTCGTTGTATTGATCGA
>JBJTRD010000210.1:0-2974 GCA_046075945.1 Flavobacteriales bacterium | reverse complement strand
TGTTGATGTGCAAGTCTTCCGTTTTTGCTTCACCGTTGTATTCTCCTTGATACGCATTACCGTTGCGCAATTTTGCCAAACAAGAAATGCCGTTTGTGAAGAAGGTGGTGGCATCTACACCATAGAATGAAGTAGGCTTGAAGCGGATGCTGTAGAGTTTCTCGGCCCCTTCTACCTTTGATAAGGCCATTCCACTGTTTGAATTGGCCCAGTCTCCGTTGCCGATAACGGGGCCGGCCGGTTGCCAGGTCCAGAGATAGACCGTGTCTTCCGGATGGTCTGTAAGAATTGCGTTGAGCGCATTGTTCATGGTGCCATCCGTGGTTTGCGCAACATTGATGTACAGCGTGATTGTATCGTTTTTCCCTGTTGGCGAGGGTTGTATGTAGGCAGCTTGTGAAAAGGCAACCACAGAAACTACTAAGCCCACCAGGGTAGAAAGTATCTTCTTCATGTTTTAGGGGTTCAATCGGTTAAACGTAAACGTATAAATAGCAGTTGTCGTTCTGCTTCCATCTGCTGCTTCGCAATAGTTTTCGAGCTGGATACTTAGCGTATTATCCGAGGGGCGAACTACGCTACCCAATAACAACTTCTTCTCACCGGCATTCAACATTCCATCGTGACTGTTATCCGGCGGTATGGAGGCAGGGCCTAAATACAAGAATGTCGGAAACTCATTGTCATCGAAGTGCCACTTACCACCTGTTCCAAAGTAATTCTTCCCAGAACCGGCTGCAACGCTGTATGTCATCGAGTCTTTGTTAAAAGTGAGACGATACGGGGTCTCTCCATCAACGATGTAGAACTCGCTTAAATCACGTTCTTCTCGAATAGGATTATTGGGGTCTTGCTGTTTGAAAGAAACAATTTCCCAGGTTCCGGCCATGCCGTCCAGTTTGTTGGCCGGATCGCCCAGTTCACCTTTCAATTCGGGTTTGCAAGCCCATAGCAACAATGCTATGCCCGCTACGAGTATGAATATTTTTTTCATCTGTTGAAATTCAAATTTAAAATTAGTTGCATCCACCTTCAGGGTTCAAAACAAAACCTATTACCGTTGATTCTGCATTGGGGAATTGAATGGCCATGCCGGGACAATCGTAAGGTGCGTTGCGAATAATCACATTGCCTTCCTTTACTCCGATGCGGCGTAAATTCTCCACATACTTGCCTTCACCAATCAATTCGATTCGGTATTGACGGCGTGCCTCCGATATAATTTCCTCTGCAGTTGCTGCTGAAGAAATCTCGTTGGTGCCCGGTTCAAATGCACGGTTGAGAATTCGATTTAGGTCGCTGATAGCGGTATTCAAATCACCACCATTTTCAGCAATGGCTTCCGCGCGAATCAAATGAAGCTCGGTGAGGTGAACAATGGGTACACTGTAAATCTGATTGGTAAAAAATTTCTTCAAAAATGCGCGGTTATTTTCAAAGGTGAACCACTCCTGGATTCGCTTATCGGCCGGATTCAGGTTGATGTAGTCCTGAAAATTCTGACTTACCATTAATTCAGCAATACCATTGTTGATTTGGTAATTGCTCACGTACGACCCACAGCGACGGTCTTGCGCCAGCGAGCCTCCATCGATGGAATAAAGTGTAGATACGGTGCCGAAAACGAATTCACTTGTTGTGTTGTTGCCTTGCGTAATTTCCGGGTAACGATCAAGACTTGTTGTATTGAATTCAAACTGTCCCGACTCAATTACCTCTGTGCTGTACTGGATGGTCTTGCTCCATTCTTGTTTGAGAAAATGAAAGGTCGCTAGTACACCCGCCACGGCCATTTTACTGGCATAGATGCCATTGGATTCCGGAAGGTTGTTGTAGGCAAATTCGAGATCTTCCTGTATGAAATCATAGACTTCTTGTACGGTGCTTCTCAACAATGGATCGGCTGCTGCGCGGTTGCGAATGGGCACACCGAGGTGCGTATTTCCTTCTGTCCAGCCGTATGGCTGAGCCCACAGCTTAACTGCAGCCCAATGACAGAAGCCTCGGAGGAAACGAGCTTCAGCAATCAGACGTTCCTTTTCTCCGGTTTCGAAATTGGGTATCACATCGATGTTGTCGAGCAATGTGTTACAGCGCCAAACAACGGTAAATAAGTCTTGGTACACCTTGTTGGTAGTGCCATTGAAAAATGTTGTCTGACGTGCGTATACAGAACGCAGATCATTGTTGGTGTTGGGCTGATTAAGGTTATCGCTGAGCAGCTCAGAAATATTTTGAATACGGCCATCATATAAGTTGGCCAGCGCATCGTAGCAGCTGTTCAATGTTTCCTGTGCATCTTCGGCTGTATTGAAGAGGTCTTCGCGCAGGTTACCGGTAGGCGGTTGGTCGAGCCATTTCTTGCACGATACCAGCGGCATTGAAAAGCACAAAGCGAGAATGAGAATCTTTTTCATGATGGCAGGTATTAGAAGTTGGCGGTTAAGGTTGCGAAATAACTTTTCTCTTGCGGAGGTGTGAGGTAGGTCGTATTCGGACTCAAGTTGCGGTCTTGCGGATTTTCAAAGTCACGCACCAATTCCGGATCGAGACCGACGAAATTGGTAATTACAAAAAGATTCGATGCCGCAATCTGAACTGTTAGATTACGGATTGGACTGTTTTCCTTCATCTTAAAGTTGTAGCCCAGGCTGATGTTTTTCAAACGCAGATAATCCGCATCGTAAATGAATAGGGTCGTATTCCACCATGGATTTCCCGATTGCAACCCGTAGGTACTTTCCAAAAGTGTTTGACGTGGGTATTGCGCTTCATCACCGGGTTCGCGCCAGCGGTCAAATTTATCAGTGCGCATGTTCCAGTCGGTGGTTACTCCCAGTTGTCGCTTGGCAGAAGAATCGAATATTTTGGCTCCAAGGCTGTACGTCATGAACACGCTGAGGGACCAGCCGCCGTATGTAAAGCTATTGGTGAAGCCACCATAGCCTTTGGGTATACCGGCGCCTGCAAACTG
>JBJTRD010000209.1:0-10280 GCA_046075945.1 Flavobacteriales bacterium | reverse complement strand
CGAAGCATCCTAAAACAGCTGTACTTCTCATAAACCTGGGCTCACCCGATAGCCCCAAGCCTTCCGATGTAGCGTCTTACCTCACTGAGTTTCTGAACGACCCTCGTGTGATAGACATCAACTGGCTGGGTCGCAAAGTGCTGGTAAATGGCATCATCGTTCCGTTCCGCCACAGAAAAAGCGCAAAAGTTTATCAAGAGCTTTGGACGCCGGAAGGCTCGCCGCTCATTCATTACGGCAAGCAAACGCAATTCAAATTGCAACAGCGCTTTGATGCCGGTGAAGGTGAAACGCGCGTTTTTTTAGCGATGCGTTATAAAAACCCTTCGCTGGAAGCTGCCTTGGCAAGCATTGTTAAATGGAACCCCGACAAGCTGATTATCCTGCCTCTTTTCCCTCAATATGCTTCTGCAAGTACGGGGTCCGTAATTGATAAATGTATGCGCGTGCTGCGCGACTTGTGGACATTTCCCGAGATTCAAATTATCAATCAATTCTGGGATCATCCCGGTTATTTGCAAGCATTTGCTAATCGCGCCAAAGCATTCGACATCCCCTCATACGATCATGTAATATTCAGCTTTCACGGCCTTCCCGAACGGCAGGTCGATAAAGTCTATGAAGACCGGGCATGCAAGAACCATTCGTGCGAACACGAAATCAACGACGAAAATAAGTTTTGCTACAAAGCCACCTGCTATGCAACCGCACGCGAAATCGCTCGTCGATGCGGCATCCAACCCACGGGTTACACTGTTGCATTTCAATCACGTCTTGGCAAAGGATGGATTGAACCTTTCAGTGATGTCGTGATAGAACAACTTGCGAAAAAAGGAGCTAAGAAGCTGCTTGTTTTCTCGCCTGCATTTGTTGCTGATTGTTTGGAAACAACCATTGAAATTGGTGAAGAATACCAGGAGCTTTTCGAAGAACACGGAGGTGAAAAAGTACAGTTGGTGCCAAGCCTCAACGACGGCGATGACTGGATCGATACGCTCGAAGATATTGTTCGCAAGCGCCTATGATTCTTTAAACCACGATGCGTACATCACATAGTTATTCGCTATTCGCTGAACCTCTCCTTCAAACAACTCCTTACTGATTTCCTTTACTTTTTTTGCAGGCACTCCGGCGTATACACTTCCGCTCTCCACACGGGTGCCTTCCAGCAATACGGCACCGGCCGCCACAATGCTATTGCTTTCTATTACGCAATTGTCCATCACTATACTTCCCATCCCGATTAAAACATTGTCGTGAATAGTGCAGCCGTGCACCAATGCATTGTGGCCTATTGAAACGTTATTTCCTATACTAGTTGCAGCCTTTTGATAGGTGCAATGAATTACGGCTCCATCCTGCACGTTCACGCGTGTGCCCATTCGAATGCTATTCACATCGCCCCGTATCACTGCATTAAACCACACACTGCATTCGTCACCCATTTCCACATTACCTATAATGGTAGCGTTTTCAGCCAAATAACAATTGTTACCCATAGAGGGTGTGTAACCATTAACAGACTTGACTAGCGCCATAACTTATGAAAATTGAGTGTGTGAATTAAATGCTGAATGTCTCCTTGAATTCAGCTGAACTCGAATATTTTTGCCCAAACTTAAATCACAAATCACATGAAAAAAGTAGCTTTCTTTTTGATGAGCGCAGCTGTGCTCACTCTCGCATCTTGTTCTAAAGAAGGTCCTGCCGGTCCTGCCGGTGCAACAGGTCCTGCTGGTCCTGCCGGCGACGACGCTAGCTTTACCGTAAATGCTCTCACTATCGCTGCAGCCGATTGGGCAGGTGGCACCTATGTTGAGTATCCTGCAGATTTTATCAATGCAGACATCTATGATGAGGGTGTGGCTATCGCATACATCCAGGATGATTACGGATACTGGAACGCAATTCCTTCACAGTGGCACGCTATCACCGGTTTTGGTTACACATTCGCTGACTCTGATGGTGACGGCACAGCAGATACAGGAGTTGTTGGATTCGATGCTGTCAACGGCGCACCAACAGCTGATGTAAATGCTCGCGTAATCACTATGACTTCACGCGATTATGAGGTACTCAACAGCAATGGTCAAATCAAGAATTACAACGAGGTGATGACTTACCTCTCAAAGAAATAATCGAATATTCGATTTTCAAAGCAGGCTCCTACGGGGGCCTGTTTTTTTTTTAGCCTGCCCAGTTCTCGCGGTCCAGGCTGCGATATTGAATAGCCTCAGCCAAATGCTCACTGCCTATATGCTCGCTATTCGCCAAATCAGCTATCGTGCGTGCAACTTTCAAAATGCGGTCGTATGCTCGGGCACTCAACTTAAGACGCTGCATTGCGGTTGCAAGCAATTGCTTTCCCGTCTCGTCAATAGAGCAGTGTTCCTTCAGCCATTTACTATCCATCTGAGCATTGCAATTCATTCCTGCCCGATCTTTGAATCGTTGGTGTTGCTTGTAGCGCGCAGCAATAACGCGTGCTCTAACGCGCTCACTCGGGTCGCCGCCCGCCCTGCCACTTAACTCCTGAAAACTTACCGGCGTTACCTCTATGTGTATGTCTATTCGATCGAGCAACGGGCCGCTTACCTTATTTAAATATTTCTGCACCACACCCGGACCACATACACACTCCTTTTCAGGATGATTGTAATATCCACACGGGCACGGATTCATGCTTGCAATCAACATAAAGCTTGCAGGATATTCAATTGAAAATTTGCTGCGCGAAATCGTAATGTTGCGATCTTCCAGAGGCTGCCTCATCACTTCCAATACCGTTCGCTTAAACTCCGGCAACTCATCCAAAAACAACACTCCGTTGTGCGCCAATGAGATTTCTCCGGGCTGCGGAAAGCTTCCTCCGCCCACGAGGGCTACATCGCTAATCGTATGGTGTGGCGCCCGAAAAGGCCTGTGTTGCACAAGACCTCCATTCTGTTTTAATCGGCCGGCAACGCTGTGAATCTTCGTTGTTTCCAGCGCTTCTTCCAACGATAGTGGGGGCAAGACGGTAGAGAGTCGTTTAGCTAACATTGTTTTTCCTGCGCCCGGCGGCCCTATCAAAATAACATTGTGCCCGCCCGCAGCTGCAATTTCAAATGCGCGCTTGATATTCTCCTGCCCCTTAACATCCAGAAAATCCACCGTACTAATAAGTTGTTGCTTCGAAAACTCCTCCCGGGCATCTACTACAATTCTTTGAAGCGCATTCTCCTCTGTAAAAAAAGCTATAACCTCGCCGATATGACGCACACCATACACCTCAAACCCTTCTACAATGGCGGCCTCCTCTGCGTTTTCTGCCGGTAGTATTATTCCCTTAAAACCTTCCTTCTGTGCCTGAATTGCTATGGGTAGCGACCCTCGAATGGGGCGCAGGCTTCCATCCAAACTCAACTCTCCCATCATGATATACTGCTCCAGTCGTTCCGATGAGAAAGCCTCCGTGGCCGCAAGAAGCCCAACAGCCAAGGGCAAATCATACGCGGTTCCTTCCTTTCGCAAATCGGCAGGAGCCATGTTGATGGTAATGTTGCGCACCGGTAGGTCGTACCCGCTGTTTGCTAACGCAGCACGTATACGCTGCTGGGCTTCCTTGATGGCTGAATCTGGCAATCCGACAATAGCCAGTTGCGCGCCCCGATCTACATTCACTTCGATGGTAATGGTGGCCGCGTTTACTCCAAACACAGCGCTGCCATACGTTTTTATAAGCATAGCCTTCGAGATTTAATACGTTCCTGATTTGCGAACCTCTGTTCGCCTTGCTAACTAGTGTGGTTGCTGCCGCTCGATGTAATCAATCAGCGCGTGAATAACCTTGATGTGAACTTCCTGAATGCGGTCTGCATATTCCATCCACGGCACACGCACTTCTACATCGCAACACGCAGCGAGCGCTCCACCGTCCTTACCCGTCAGCGCAATTACGTGCAAGCCCTTCGCTTTGGCCGCACGGGCGGCTTCCAGCACATTGGCAGAGTTGCCGCTGGTTGAAATTACAAGTAGCACATCTCCCTTGTTTCCAACCGCCTCAACATACCGGGAAAAAACAAATTGGAAACCATAATCATTACCCACACAACTCATGTGCGATGGATCGCTGATACTGATAGCCGCAATCGGTTTGCGATTCTCCCGATAGCGCCCCGTAAGCTCTTCGGCGAAATGCATCGCATCGCACATGCTGCCACCATTGCCACAAGAAATGATTTTGTGATCACCCGCAATTGCATTGCTCATTAAATCGCCGGCCTTTTTTACCGAATCCAAAAATGAGTCATCATTCATCACTTGCTCCAGCAAGCGATGTGCTTGTGCGAAATGGGTGCGTATCGAATCCATGGGGCGAAAGTACTATGGCCGATTGGCTAAGTCCTATTCCTCAATGGAATAAGTTATAGGAATTATATTCGACCCAAATTCAGCTCCATGGTCAACCTTTTCACTTTTATTCGACCATTCGGTCGTAATAATGTTGCCTTCGCAGCGCTCTTGCTCCTATCCGTTCGATTGAGCGCACAATGCGAAACATGCACACCGGATTTGTCGTGTGTCAGCGCTGATGGATTTCCGACCATGTGTCCGTTCACCCCACCCGACGCAACCGTAAATGAATACTATTCGCAAGTAATTACTTTTTACCTCCCGGCACAGGTGAACGATCCTTCCTCGGGGGTTAACGCAACACTCAATCAGGTAACTATTTCATCGGTTTCAGGATTACCCTACGGACTGCAGATTAATTTCAATGAAAACGACAATGTATTTCTTCCTTCATCGGGTGAGAATTATGGATGTGCTACGATTTGCGGAACACCGCTTATTCCCGGCACCTATCAAGTTGTAATTAGTGCTGATGTGCTGCTTACCGCCCTAGGATTCGATAGCAGCCTTCAACAATCGTTTTCTACCTCCATCACTGTGTTGCCGGCAGAAGGTCAGACGGGCTCATTCACGTTCGACCAAGGCGCCGGTTGTGGTTCGGTTGATGTCACGTTCACCGCATCCTTTGAAGCCCCTGCTCCGGCAATAACCACTTACATATGGGACTTTGGCAATGGTGAAACTTCTGAAGCCGGTGGCCCCGTAACCGTCAATTATAATTCGGTGGGCAGCTATTCCGCTTCGCTCACAACGGTAATCGCAACACTTAGCCTCGACCAGGTAAGCGTGTCAAACCTCAACGATAACTGGACCGGTGATATAGACGACTCTTTCAGCAATGCAGACCCCTACTTTCAGCTCATTAACGGAAGCGGTGCGGTTGTTTTTACATCATCGACCAATGATAACACAACCAACACGACCTGGAATATCGCGCCCTTCACACTGAACGAACCACCCTACTTTGTTCAGTTTTACGACGATGATGATTTCTCTGTTGACGATGCGCTCGGCTCGTTCGAAATTGAACTTGATCAAGGCGATCACTTTTTTGATGTGGGCAATGGTACAGTTGGGACCTACGTTGTTGGCCTTTCAATCACAACAGAGCTGACCGACACCACCACTATAACCGTGTTTCCGTTTCCAAATGATACCCTCGTGTTGGACGGCGATGTAGCCTATCTGCTGGAAGAAAACCCCACTACTGTTTTTTGGTTGCAAAACGAATTGCCCGCAACATCCTTCACAAGCAACACCGCCCAACTATCGGAGAGTGGTGTTTATCGCGTTGAGCTTACGAATGAATATGGCTGCGCCTCATCTACCAACGAAGTACTTTATTGCGCTCCTCTTACAATCGAATTTAATATTGCTATTGAAGAGCTTTCTGTGGATGAAATCTTCGATACCTATCAATGGTATTTCAATGGGTTGCCTATCGATGGGGCCAACAACTCCTATTGGGCGCCGCAAGCGCCGGGCAATTATGCAGTAGAGGTGACAACCGACTTCGGGTGTGTAATAGAAAGCGATGTTTACATTCTTGAGAATGGAATAGCCGAGCAACCAAACAATGGCATTGTGCTCTTTCCTAATCCCGCATCTTCCGAAATTCAGGTCTATATGCCAACACCGAAAGAGTGGTTTATTTATGATACTACCGGACGTCGCGTTTTGTCGGGAAAACCGCGCTCAACTAACAACACAATAGACATTTCCGCATTGGATAATGGTGTTTATTTGTTTTGTTCAGGAGCTTCTTGTGAGCGCTTGTTAAAGCAGTGACTTATGTTTAAAACTTTTGTGTTTTGTGCTTCTCTGCGCGCGCTCTTAGCACATCTTGTGGTATGCAATTTCATATTGAACGGGGAAGGTTTTTTAACTGCGGTTCCTTTCGCGCTTTACTGAGAATCACGCTTTTTTTTCTAATCATCAAAGGAACATGCGCCGCACAAGATCGCTTTGGTCTTGATAGTGCTCATGTGAAGGGCACCAATAATTATGGCAAGGGCGACAGCGCTTTATGGGGATCCCGAAACATGCGCGTTGTTTTAAAAAACGTCCTTTATCGTGGTGGTGGGAATAACTTTCATTTAAAGGAATCGCAACCGAAAACATTTGTTCGCAATCCGCTTCCGCTCGAGGGTGTTAGACAACTGCACCAAACCGGATTTGGAAGTTCCTGGTATCTGTATGCAACGAATTTTGATTCCCTCTATCCTCCTCAGCGACTCGATTCATTACACCTGGCAGGATTTGAATACGAATGCCACCCTAGCCTAACAGATGAAGTGGTCAACGATTTCATGGAGCGCATGCATCAACTCATTGCAAGTCCCAGCCCCAGGCCCATGTACATTCATTGCTGGAATGGCTGGCACCAAAGCGGCATGCTGAGCGCCTTTACCCTTATTCAGTTTTGTGGGTTATCAAATCAACAAGCTCTGAAATATTGGGAGCAAAACACCGATGGCAATTACCACGGATATGCCGCTGTGAAGTCGCGCATACTCGCATACAGTCCGAATCCGTCATTTGAAATTTCCGACTCTCTGCAGGCGCTTATTTGCCCCTGCTTTACCAACGATGTGCTGAACGCCAAAGGTAAATCGGTAAAAGAAGTACGACAGGAAGGTGAAGGAGGAGCAAAACAGAACATGGAAACCAAGTCCGGACAGTCGGACAAAAATGACAAAAAAACAATTCGGATTAAAAAAGGGGATACGCTTTCAGCCATCGCACAGCGTAACAATACCACAGTGAAGAAACTATGCACTCTGAATGGAATAAAGGAAACGAAAGTGCTTCAAATCGGTGAACGAATTCGAATACGATAAGTATGCTCCATCGCCAGATTCTCACCGTAATTCTCGCTGTCGTTCTATTTAACTACGGGTATTGTCAATACAAAGACCACGTTGGATTTGCTGCCCTCGACTCTATCGGTGTTCGATATAGTCATACGCCCGGTCTTTACGATGCGCCCATCGACCTGAGCTTTGACCTTCCGAATGGATGCAGCATGAAATGTGTTGTTGGCTGGGATCAAGCCACCGAAGAGTTTCCATACAACGGTCCGATTCGGATAGCAGAAAACACCTTTATTTCGGTAGTTGTTTCTGACTCGCTCTCGAAAAAATATACCTATCGGGCCAACTATATAATTGGGAGAGACATTACTCTTCCTGTTCTTTGTTTAACTGTAACGCCTGATGAGTTTTTTCCTCCCAACGGCATCTATGAAGGATCCCTTGTGAAGAATGGTGATAAGCATGAAGCAATTGGAAATGCATTCAAAAAAAAGCCGATACGATGTTTTGCGGAGTTCTTTTACAACAAACGCAGTGTAGTTTCTACTAGCTGTTGGCTGAAGACCTTTGGCGGTCTTACCCTCGGGCTAACCGAGAAATCGCTCCATCTGGTTGCCGATGAAAAACTCGGAGATAAGGAGTTTCGATATAAGTTTTTTCCGGAAAAACCATTCAATGAGTTTGAACACCTTGTGTTGCGTACATCCGGAAGCGACCAAAATGCCACGCGCTTTCAGGATATCTGCCTTTCAAGCCTGGCCGCCGACATGAACCTCGACCACATGTCTTACCAGCCATGTGTGGTTTATATTAATGACAAATACTTTGGTATACTAAACCTGAGAGAAAAAATCAATTACGATTACTTGAGGTACAACCACCACGCTATTAAAGACAGCACATTCTTAGTAGTATCCGATGGTCTTGGCTCAAAGGAGTATCAGTTTTTAATGGATGATCTTGTGAGGCTGCACAATGATTCCAATTACGCCGAATTAATTGACCGGCGCATGGACATTGAAAACTACATGAATTACAGCATTCTACAATTATACATCGCCAATACAGACTCCCGGGGAAACATTCGTTACTGGAAATCAAAAAATCTAGATAATCGGTGGCGCTGGATTTTCTTCGATTCGGACCTTGGCTGTCAAGAAATCCATCCTCAAAATAATTTTATTGCCAATAGAATTAGCCCGCAAGCAACGGAGTGGTACAATCCTACATGGGCGACTCATATTCTCAGAAATTTAATTGCTGATTCCACTCTCAAAGATCGATTTATCAATCAGGTGGGACTTATGCGCGCCACTCGTTTGCATCACGACACCATTCTTTCGCGTATCGATTTTTTCAGCAGGTGGATAGAGCCGGAAATACCCTATCACGTCAAACGTTATCCTATCAGGGCTGTTTCCGAAAGCCGCTGGTACAATAGCATCGATCGATTGAAGGAGTTTTTTGTGGTTCGCAACGATTTATTCCATGAGCATTTTTGCGAGGCGTTTGGGTTGTCTCCGGAACGCGTCAGGCTCCGGGTTTCTTCGAATATGGCCTTATTACCATTGCTGTCGCTGAATTCATCTTCACTTTGTGTTGGCAGCGTCGATGGCCTTTTCTATACCGGTAGGTCGATTAAAGTAGAGGCAAAATCATTCTTCCCATATGCATTCGAACGATGGCAAGAAGACGGTGACACCAGCGCGATTCGCGCCGTTGATTTATCCGCCGACCATCAATACACCGCGCAGTTCGCAAAAGCACCTTTCCATGCTAAACTGCATGAGGATTTCGGAATTGCTGCCTATGGAACAGAAATGAAATCCAAAGAAGATGTGCATTGGATTGCTCTCTTCAATCTCCATGGAAAGAAAAGAAGGTATCACGATTTCAAATTGCACCTCTTTGGTTTAGATACCGCCATTACAATTTCTGATGATGGCAAATGGAAAGACAGTACGTTTCTGGTCATTACCAATCATCCAAAAAAATGGAAAAAACGCAACCCGACTTTCCAGGGATCTATTGTCGAGGCTGAGCTGTTAGACGCATTTATTCAGCGCGGTGTGTGGTATTTGAGCCTTCGTGATTCTATTGTTGATTCGCTTGCCTTTGCTATACCCGACTCGCTCATGTATCGCGACAAGCGCTGGGTGGTACTTCAATCCAACAATGGCATAGAATGCATTGCTTCACAAGACACCTTGCCTGATATCTCGCAACTGCGACCAAATGACCTAGCGATTGCCCGGGATAAAAACTATGAGCAATCGAATCGTTTAACGTTGTTTTTCGTGCTCATTATGTCGGCAATTATTGGGTATGCAATGGTTGCCAAGCTTTCCGATTAATACATCGATTCGGCTTATCATCGCGTGTACATTTGTCGAAGCAAGGACCCTGCTTCAAAAAACATCTGCGATGAATGCATTATAGGTCATTTGTTTACTTGAGGAATGAGAAAAGCATGTATCAATCGTGATGGGAGTATCTATCGCGACAAACAAGAGTCGCTCGATCATATCGATTTGCTCGAACGAACCGAGGCCCCTATTCACGGTATTGAAATAGTACGCCTTACAAAACTAAAGGCGGAGTCGACCGCCAATAAAACCGTTTGGTACAGCTCGCAAGAGGATGTTTATGACCTTGCAAGAAAATTCATTCGCGAGCAAATGATTGGTGTTTGGAACTACTCCGAATTCAAGTAGTGCGTTCGTTAATTTTCGCGAAACGCTTGTCTGCTCGCAATATTCAATGCTCAAACGCTTACTTTTGAAGCGTACCAACTCAACGATACGTACTCAGGCATGAATCATTCCTCCGGTGAATACAATCAGTTACTCGTAAAGCTGGATGTCTTCATTCGCAAGTATTACAAAAATCAAATGATACGAGGCATACTCTATTGCCTTGCCATTATCTTTTTCACCTACCTCGTTGTTGCGTTAGCTGAATACTTTGGGCGTTTCAGCATTGCCATGCGAACGTTTTTATTTTGGTCCTTTATTGGTGGCGTTCTCTTCGTAATCGGTAAATTTTTTCTTCTTCCTTTATCCAAAATTTTTC
>JBJTRD010000208.1:0-17083 GCA_046075945.1 Flavobacteriales bacterium | reverse complement strand
CTTGCACGCCTTTCAGTATGCCCTGGTAATAGTCGTTTTGTTTAAATGAGGGTACACACTCATTATCAACTATCCCCTTGGCAGTAATGTCGGGTATCACGCCTTCCAGCCCTCTGCCAACGGCAATAAACATCTCTCCTTTCGATGTTTTTGTTTTCGGTTTAATGAGCATTACGATGCCGTTGTCTTCCTTTGTTTGCCCTACTCCCCAAAGTTCACCAAGTTCTATTGCAAACTGCGCTTTATCCATACCACACAGGTCAGGTACTATTACAATTGTAATCTGATTGCTCGTGCTATCTGCGATACGAATGATGTGTTGTTCCAATTCGCGTTCTTCGCCGGAGGAAAGCACATCCGCTGCATCATATACCAGCTTGTTTTCTTTTTTCGGAAAGCACTCTTGTCCGGCCAGTTGCGCCGACGAATGCATTGCCATGGATGTGTAGACGAGGATAAGGAATAAAATCCTGAGTGTGCTACGCATCATTTCGACGAGTAGTTGAAGGTGGATACGCGGTTGGATAATTCATTTTGGTCGTCGTGCTTGACCGGAAAGAAATGCTTCAGGTGTTCTCCGATTTCAGCTACTGCGTCGGAAAGTCCCCGGGCATAATTCCCTTTTACAAATGCGGCTGTCATGCCATTTTTGATATGATCCCAAGTGTTGGGAGGCAAATGAATATGAATTCCTACATCACCGATAATTGCGAGCTTGCGATCCTTGAAAGCGACATAAATAAGAACGCCATTTCTCTCTGCTGTTTCCTGCATTCCCAATTTTTCGAAAATATAACTGGCTCTGTCGAGCGGGTCTTCAGAACATCGCTCGTCGAGGTGTACGCGAATTTCAGCTGAGGTTTGTCGCTCTGCTTCTTCGATGGCGGTTTCTACTTGCTTATGCAGTTCGTGTAAATCGATGTGCATGGGCTATTAAAACTTAACCTTGGGTGCGTCTTCAGCTCCTTCTTTGGCCTCAAACATTTCGCGCACCTTGAAGTCATCTTCTTCGGATGCTACTAAACCAAGTCCCATTTTTTTAAATGTGCCCCGAATATGTGCATTGTATGTTTTAACGGCTTCGTTGTAACGATTGCGTTCGGTGTTGATTCTGTTCTCGGTTCCTTCGAGTTGTGTTTGAAGATTGGAGAAATTCTGTGTGGATTGAATGGTCGGATAATTCTCCGTCATGAATCCGCGAAAGCCGCGATAGGTATTTATCAATACCATGTCGTTCTGCTGAAGTTCCGCAGGCGATGATGAGTTTTTCACCTTGGCACTTTGTTCTGCTACCAGATTGCCAACGCTGTCGGTGTAATGGCGAATACCGCCGCGTGCTTCGGTTACACCCACTAAAATTTCACGTTCGTTTTCTGCAGCAGCACGCACGGTTTCAACCAGGTTGCCGATCAGGTCGGCGCGGCGTTGATAGGCACTCTGCACATTGCCCCATGCTTCATTGACTGTTTCCTGATTTTTAACAGCATTGTCGCGAACGCCTGCAGCATAGAAATAGAAGGATACAAATCCGAGCACAATGCTTCCAACAAGAATGAGAAGTGCGATAGTGATTTTGTTCATAGGTTGAATTTGAAGTACGAATATAAAGATTGAGGCCGCGCCGATTTCAATCGCAGTGCCAACCGCTTGCTGCTGTCATTGTGGCATTCAACAATCGATAAAAGTTACCAAAAACGGCGGTTGTTCTGCGGCAATGTCCGAATTTGCGCTCCATGCTGTTTGCAATCACCGACATTGAAACTACGGGAGGCCATGCCTCAGGAAATAGCATTGTAGAGATTGGCGTATTGCTTTTTGACGGCGAGCGGGTAGTGGAGGAGTTCAGTACGCTGCTCGATCCGGGTGTGCGCATTCCTTCTTACATATCCGGACTTACCGGCATTACCAACGACATGCTTGAAGGCGCTCCTACTTTCTTGCAGATCGCCGATCGGCTGGAAGAGTTATTCGAAGGTGCTGTATTCGTAGCGCACAATGTCAACTTCGACCACTCCTTCATACGTGCTGAATTCGCTTCGATAGGCCGCAACTGGAATCCCCCGCGATTGTGCAGTATGCGCATGGCGCGCAAGGCTTTTCCCGGTCAGAAGTCGTATGGACTCAATGCGATTTGCGGATGGATGGGCATCGAGAATGAACAGGCACATCGCGCTCTAAGCGATGCGCGGGCCGCAGCGCATATTTTAATGAAATCGCTACCATTGGTGGAGCCCGCAGATCTCAAGAAAATGCTGGCGCGGCACAGCGGAGTAGTTTTTCTTCCGCCCAATTTACCCGAAGAAAAATTTTCGAAATTACCGGAAGCTCCCGGCGTTTATTATTTACACAACGACAAGGGCAGGCCGCTCTACATCGGTAAGGCCAACAACATTAAGAAGCGCATTCGACAACATTTTACAGCGCATGGTGAAAGTGCGCGTGCGCAGGCATTCATGCGGGAGGTGAGCGATATTGGATTTGAGATGACAGGTAATGAGCTATTGGCTTTGTTGCTGGAGGATGCCGCGATACGAAAGCATTGGCCACCACACAACAGTGCGCAAAAACGTAAAACTCGGCGCACACATATCATTCGTTACACCGACCAATCGGGGTATGAACGGTTGGCGGTGCAAACATCCGCTAAGGTGAGTGGCTCTGTCAAATCGTTTGCTTCACTCGCTGCAGCAAATCGCTGGTTGCATGCTCTCGCGGCTGAATTTACCATCGACCAGCGCTTGCTCGGACTTTCCATGTTCGACGCAACTGCTCAATTACCGAAAATCGAAGTTCATAATCAGCTGTTGAATGATTCGGTGGCCGTTATGCTCGAGCGCGATCCGTCCTATGTGATTGAATGTGCCGGCCGACAAGCAGGTGAACGAACGTATGTGTTGGTGGAGCGGGGCCAGTTGCGAGGCTATGTTTTTTCGAGTGAGGCTATGCTTGATGTAGAAACAATTGAATTTCATCTGGTGCCATTGCAACACAGTGAAAACACGCATAGCATTTTGGATGCGTTCATTGAGGGAAGATGGGGATACAAACGCATCGACCTGAGTCGACAGACTGTTTAAGGAGTATTGAACTGCGGTGCAACAGGATTTACCGTGCTGTAGATGTGCACTTTTTCCAGACTATTTTTCGGGTTGAGCGTGTGCAGCATTCGGTCGAACCAGCCGGCTTCGATGGTGGTTCTATAGGCAAGGCCAGGGTAGTAGTTCTTCATTTTTTCAACGCGCTCTGCCAGTTGCTCATCGTCGTAGAAAAGCACATAGTTGGGAAGTGCACGCGGCATAATCGCATCGGCCGTCTGCTTCGATTCATGCTCTGCATTACGAAGAATACCTTCCACAGGATCTCCTTTCTTGAAGTAGTAATAAGTTGTCCAGCAATTGCTGTAAAACTGAGGCATCATAGCTCCGGTTTCGGAATGCGTAAACTCCAGGATGAAATTGTTGCAGTCGCCCGACTCATAGAGATAGTTCATGGCTTCTACGCGGCTGCGCTTTGAATAGGTGAAGCATAATACTACCATGGCGGCGAGGTTAATGGCCCAGAAGAATTGCCAGCTGCGACGTATCCAGGAGGCATTGCCCCATCGAGCTGAAAGTTGATTCCACCCAATAACACCTGCAATCACGAAGAAAGGAAGAACCGGTAGAATAAACCGCTCTTGCTTGTTGGGATAAAGGATGTGGAAGAGTAAAAAAGCAGAAGCCGGTAATACGATGATGGCGATTTTTCTCCAGGAAGAAAAAAATCCCGCAGTGAGAAATAAACTAACGGGCGGCAGAATGAAGATGCCAATGAAGCTCAAATACGCCCAGGGCGATCCCGGATAGTTGAGTGCGTTTTTTTTGTTGTATTCGAAGTATCCACGCAAATGCTGAAAGGGCTCGCCACCCCAAAGCGACACGTCGTCCAATTGAGTGATGAAAAACGCGGCAAACGAAATGACACCAAATAGAATGAATGACCGCACGCTGTATTGCAGCGCCAGCACACCTCCAACCACGGCAACAAAGAGCCCCGTTTGATACCGAAACCCTACCGCCAAGCCCATGAGCAGTGCAGCCACCACAAGGGCAGCGGTTGTTTTCTTTTGGGCGCTTTGTTCAACGGGCGACTCCAATTGAATGGGCCCGAGTGTAAAACGTTTCAAGGGAACATGCTTCAACAACATCCACATACCCGCAAGCAAAGGAGGCATGCATACAATTTCCACCAGATTGCGCACTGAGAAGTTGGGCATAATCGCTATACATGCCAGCAGCCATCCGACGGTCATGGCACTTTTACGATTGCTCAACAGTTCGGTAATGCGAAAGGCGAAATAGATAGTGAGCAGCGAATAAACTGCATGAATAATGCGCATGAACAGCATCTGCGTTTCGGGATGTTCTATTCCCAGGAACTGAAGCAGTTTGAAAATGACAAATAGAAAGCCCAGGTAAAAAAAGCTGATAGGTTCGGGATGCTCATTTGAATTGCCTACACCGGGAAGCCAGTGATTGAAGTTCTTTCCATCGGCCCAGCTGCCGGAAGGTTCGATCGTAAGGAAATGATCGTCGTGCATCATGTAGCCCGGAGCAAAGCAAGCGGCAAGCAATCGAGCTGCAAATGCTACCATCAAAATTGTGCGCAGCGGATGCGCTTGATAGTATCGTTGAATGGACTGACTCAGGGAACGTATCATGATAGGCGAAACACTGCCGCAAATTTCGACAATATGCAATGACGGAGTGTGCCGATTGTCACTTAACTTTTGGAGCGAGCAGGTCTGCGAAACAGGTGCCTGCTGCGAACAATGTAGTTGGGAGCAGTTTCAGCTGTTCGCACTTCTTCGGTGATGAAGAAGCCGACGGCAGTCGTGGTGATGGTTCGTCGCAAATCGGTGGCTTTGCGTTTTTCTCTGCCCTGCGTTTCGATAATAATATCCGTGGTGTCGCCGTGTTCGTTGATGGATTTTATTTCCCACAATACACCGTCGTAGTTCATCTTGTTGCCGTAATCGTTGATGGTACATTCGCCTTTGCCTCCGGTGATTTCTCCCTGTCCGTGATCATATTGAACGGTGTATCTCCATTTTATCCCATCAAAATCTGATTGGCATTTGGCCGGCAAACTATAAATGGTAGTGTTGTCCCGATCGTCGGTATATTCCATGAATCCTTCCCATGCTCCCGACATTTTTCTAAACTGATTGTAGATAGGTTCTTTGTCTTCCTGAGCAAAAAGGCTTATCGGAAGAACCCATAACAAAAGCGCTAGATTGATTTTCATCTGCTCGTAATGTTTAGAAGCAAATATAGGTTTTTCGGGTCGACTTTCACGAGCAAGAGCATCGTCATATCATAAATTGAGAAATGAGAGATTCGAATGAATGCAGTTGTAGGACCTTTTGCAAAACAAAATTCATGAAAACAAGCAAGGGCAATGGCAGTTTGCAAAGCAAGCAGCAGCGGAATTCGCATAAACCGAAGCCGGAGATACGCGACGATAAGGATAGCCGAAAGAACCGTGAGGAAGGCTACCGTGGTACAATTAGTAAAAAGGGCGACCGCAGGAAGAAATCGTGAGGTTGGTTAAATCTCCTAATTGTTGGTAAACAGCCCGTTTCAAAATGGCTATGTAGCCATATTCTGCTGCAAATTCGCGCTCAAACACAGGAAGATATCATGACGCGAATAGAAAACTATATCATGGGAAGTTGGGCCTTTGGCTCTGGCAATGAGAAAGAGCTGCTGAATGCAGTGACGGGTGAAGTAGTGGGTGTGGCGACAGCTCAGGGCATTCATTTCGACGAGGTGCTTCGCTATGGTCGAAGCATTGGTGGTCCGGCATTGCGCAAAATGACGTTCCATGAACGTGGTCGTATGTTGAAGGCATTGGCGATGTTTCTGAATGAACGAAAAGCAGCGTACTACGAACTAAGCTATGCAACAGGCGCAACGAAAATCGATAGCTGGATAGATATCGACGGCGGTATTGGAAATCTTTTCGCGTATGCTTCGCTTCGTCGCCAGTTTCCCAATGAGCGATATTATGTCGATGGCGATACGGCAAAGCTTTCCAAACAGGGTACGTTCCTTGGGCATCACATCATGGTGCCGAAGGAGGGTGTGGCCATCCACATCAATGCATTCAATTTCCCTATTTGGGGAATGCTCGAAAAAATTGCTGTCAACTTGCTGGCGGGAATGCCCGCTGTGGTGAAGCCCGCAACGATTACTTCTTTTCTTACCGAACTGGTGGTACGCGATATTGTTTCGAGTGGCATTCTGCCTGAAGGTTCGTTGCAACTCATCTGCGGAAGTGCAGAGGGAATACTCGACCATGTGATGTCGCAAGATGTAGTCACTTTCACCGGCAGCGCTTCTACAGGACGCAAGTTAAAATCGCATCCACGAATCATCGAAGAGTCGGTGCCTTTCAACATGGAAGCCGACTCATTGAATGCTGCGGTGCTGGGCAAAGATGCGGCGCCCGGCACGGAAGAGTTTGAGTTGTTCATCAAGGAAGTGAGAAAGGAAGTGACGGTGAAATGCGGTCAGAAGTGCACGGCCATTCGCCGAGTGATTGTTCCCGAAGCGTATCTGGAAGATGTACAAATCGCATTGGGAAAGGCCTTTTCAAAAACAGCAGTTGGCAATCCGCGCAACGAAGCTGTTCGCATGGGCGCGCTTGCTGCCATGTCGCAGCGGGCCGATGTGCTCGAGAAACTGGCCATCCTTCAAAAAGAATCGGAACTCGTGTATGGTAACCCATTGCAAATGGATGTTATTGACGCGAGTTTTGATAAAGGTGCATTTCTCTCGCCCATGCTGCTCGTAAATAAGGATCCCTTCAAGAATGTTTCAACGCATGAAGTGGAGGCGTTCGGCCCTATCACTACGTTGATGCCTTACGATACGCTGGAAGATGCAGTTGCGCTCACCAAAATGGGCAAGGGTTCGCTGGTGTGCAGCATCACCACACACGACAACCGCATTGCACGCGATTTTGTGTTGGACAGTGCTTCGCATCATGGCCGCATATTGGTGCTCAATCGCGAGAGTGCGCCCGAGAGCACCGGCCACGGTTCGCCCATGCCATTGCTCGTGCATGGTGGTCCGGGTCGAGCAGGTGGTGGTGAGGAAATGGGCGGCAAACGCGGTGTAATGCACTACTTGCAGCGCACTGCAATACAAGGTTCGCCTACAACTCTCACTGCTATAACGCATGTGTATCAATACGGCGGCCACCAGCCCGAAGCAGAGCCCCATTTATTTCGTCAGCATTTCGAGGATCTGCAAATTGGACACACTGTATTCACTCACAAACACACAGTAACAGATGCCGACATAGTGAACTTCGCAAACGTGAGCGGCGATAATTTTTATGCGCACATGGATGCCACTTCCCTCGAGGGTACCATCTTCGAACGACGCGTGGCGCACGGTTACTTCGTATTGTCGAAGGCCGCCGGTTTGTTTGTAGATCCCAAGAAGGGACCGGTGCTGCTCAATTACGGCCTCGATGAAGCCCGCTTCACAAAACCCGTTTACCCGGGCATGACACTCGGTGTTCGTTTCACCGTCAAGGAAAAAGTGGATCAGGAAAAAAGAACCCCGGAAGACATTGCCAAGGGAATCGTTAAGTTTTTGGTCGACGTATAC
Source organism: Flavobacteriales bacterium (assembly GCA_046075945.1). Taxonomy (GTDB): domain Bacteria; phylum Bacteroidota; class Bacteroidia; order Flavobacteriales_D; family Sanyastnellaceae; genus JAIBBG01. Next base: position 9,422 of record JBJTRD010000208.1, on the reverse strand, counting down.
GATGAGACAGGAGAAACGGTGGCGTTGGCAACGATTCTGACGATGGTTAAAAAGCATAATCAGGAGTAAGCATCGATGAAATTTTGGTCATTGGCAATTATGTTGTTTTCGTTGAGCGCGGTTGCACAACCTCGCCTCGATTCGCTTTTTTACCGAAGCGACTTAATGGCCGATCTTGAAAGTCTGAAGCAGGAATTGCTCAACAGTCATCCAAATCCGTTTGAGTTTTGTGAGCAGAGCTATTTCAATAAAGTCTACGAGGCAAGTACCTATGCGCTCGATGAAAGAACAACGCTGTCAGAATTCAGTCTGATAGTGGCCAACCTTCTCAATACGTTGCGAGACTCGCATACCACCATCGATTATGGGCAGCTGCAATCGCTGCAATTCATGAATGGTGGCTTTTATTTGTCGCTGGTGCTTGAACGATTGCCCGACAGCACACCTCGTTTTTTAGTAAAAAGTGATTGGCAAGACAAAATTGTTAAGGGCAGCGAACTCATTTCGGTGAACGATGTCGATTGTGCGCACCTCTTTAAACAGGCGATGAATTATGCGTGTATTGAGGGCGACTCTGAGGAAGCACAGAAGACGGTGGCCACTGCAATTATGATGATTTGTGCGGGCTTGAAGAAGCCGTTCAAAGCAGAAAATACAGTGCGCGTTGTCGATTTTGAATCACGCGACACAGTGGATGTCGTGTTGAAGGGGTACACTAGAAAGGAGTTTTATCGCGAGCGATATAAGCATGAAACCGCTGAGCAGCCATTCCCCGTTTCACTGGATATCGACGACGAGCACAACCTGGCGATTTTGAAGGTTTCCACGTTTGCTCCTATGGCTGCCAGGAAATACCGCAAGCGTATTGAGGAGAGTTTCTTTCGCGTGAAGGAGGGGAATTACGGAAACCTTATCATCGACCTGCGCAATAACGGCGGCGGCAGCAGTTCCAATGTAGAATATCTCTACTCGTTTCTCGATACAGCCGGATACAATACACCCAGCAATGTCATTGGAAAAAGCAGCCAACTTGCCTCGTCACGATCACGTCTGATGTACTCTACCCTGGGTGGTATTATAGCTTCGTTGTTTTTTTCGAAAAACGAGGACGTGCAGAGCTTTCGTCAGTTGGCCGAGTTGCCCAACGGTGTGATCGATACTATTTATTTTCATGTACCCGCCCGTCAACAATTGTCGCATGTTTTCAAAGGGAGGTGTTTTGTTTTAATGAACGGACTAACAGCATCAGCAGCGGTCGATTTTACGAATGCATTCAAGCAGCGAAAGCGCGGTACTCTGGTGGGCCAACAATGTCTTGGACCTATAACGGGTACCTGGGGTAACCCTGCCGGTTATGCCCTTCCAAAGACCGGATTGAGCGTTAGCATATCAACTATTCGCTACAATTACGACAACAGCTTTCAATATGAGCGAAAGGCCATTATGCCCGATCATTGGGTGAATACCTCCGCCCAGGATTTGAACCAAGAATTGGATTCACAAATTCAATTTGTACTAAAACTTTTAAGTGAGAAATAATGAGATTGATAGGCGTACTTTTTTTGTTGGCAATTTTTATTTCGATTGATGGTCATGCTCAGAGCGACTTGCGCGAGGTACGTGCTTCGGCAAGATCAATTGAATTGGAACATCCAGCACGTGTTCAGCAACTCATGGAGTGGAACGATTCCCTGCTTACGAATCGAGGCAAATGGACTGCACGTTATGATAGCTTGCTGGCGGATAGCAGTTCACTAACTGTGAATGAACGAAGCCTGGTGCGATTGGATGGTTGCATGGTAACTTTTCATGCGCAACCGAATGTTTTCAATTATACGTTACTGAAGAATGCATTTCAAGACTTTCAACCTAATTGGCCGCAAGCAGATGAGTATGTGAATGAACTGAATACATGGATGCTGGAAACGGCCCAATCGCAGAACGATTTTTCTACTGCCTTCGATGTGCAGAGTAAGTTGCAAAGGGCTCAGGAGAATAAATGGCAGTCTGAACGGGCGGCTTTGCGAGCTTCTGCCGATAGCGTGCGGAAGGAACTTAACGACACCGAAAAGGAACATAGTTCTAAAGTAGCTGCAGTGAATGAATTGCTTATGCAGTGGCACCTGGGTGCTATGGCGGCCATGCTTGCTCTTGTTATCGTTATAATAATTTTTCTTGTTCAGAAATCGAATTGGAAGAAGCAACGCAATTCATTAAAGGCAAAAATGGATGATACCAGTGAAAAGGAAGCGTTGGTGCTGAAACTGGAAGAATCACGCAGGGAGCTCATTGAATTGAAAACGCTTGCAAAGAAAAAGGCCGAGGTTCCGGCAGTAGTTCCACAAACAATTGCGGATAGCAAGGGATTGACTGCAGCCGAAATTGCTGAATGGAATGAAGAGCTGCAGCAGGCGCTTGCGAAAATTAAAACGCATTGCGAAGCAGGTAAGAACTCCATGGATGTTCCTACCTACATGTCGATTGTTAACGACGTAACCCGGTTGAGCAGTCGGGCAGGTAAGAAGTCGGAACAATGGATGGCTGCACAATCCGCTAAATGATTACATTGAACCATGATAATTCGAGTCAGAAACTTTCTTCTTTTCACAGTTATTTCCATCATTTCTCAGAGCGTCGTTGCGCAAGGGTTCTTTGGAAATACAAATGCGAACCGTTCGTTTGAACTGCCCTACGATGATGATGAAATGGGGGAGGACACCATTCGGGGTTTCAGTTTCGGGCTGAACATAGGAAGCTATTTCGCTAACGCAAAGACAGCGAACATTTACAATGGAAGTGGTCCATTCGAAGGGTTTGTGAATGAGGCTGCGAATATTCGGTGGTATTCTATTCCTGAACGCATTGGTATGAATGGCCCATTTGCAATGTCGGCCGATGTGCGCGAAATACAAACGTTCTACAACACGGGTGGTGGAGCCTATACATTTCCGGCAGACTATGCGCCTACCAACATGCGCTACAATCCGGCGATGTATGTCGGACTGAATGTGAAGTACAATTTCAATCGGTACGCTGCAATCATTTTTAATACGAACGCTGCGAAGCTAAAAGCAGTTGGACAGTTTACCATGCAGTTGCCCGTGAGTTCGCAGAGCATGAACAACGTAGGCCCCACATTGCTTTCCATTGCCGGCGAAGAGCAACGTTTCAATATGAATCTGGGCTATCGTCAAGGTTGGATGATGGGTGACATGTCGAACTTTTTTGTGCAAGTGGGCGGAAGTATGCTTGGCACAAAATGGATGCGCAATTATGTGCTGGTAGCCAACAGACAATATGATTTAATCACACAGAGCTTTGTAGCCGGACAAACATCTATCTCAGCAACGCCCAATACCGGTGTTGGTTTCGGGGCATTCGTAGAAAGTGGATTCGAATTCTGGATTGGTAAATACTCCTTCGACATCGGCATGGGATTCTCACGCGAAAAGGTGATTATCTACACTTACGAGAAGAATGTCACGAATAAGTGGCTGCAGGCGACGTTTAATCTGTAAGGAGGATTGTAGGATTATAGGATTATAGGATTGTAGGATAATAGGATAATAGGATTATAGGGAAGCTCATAGCACCTATCACCTACCACCTACCACCTACCACCTACCACCTATCACCTATCACCTTTCACCTTTCACCGCAAACACACACTCCGACGACAGCGCGCCCAATTCAACGGCTCGTATTTCATTTACGGCTGAGGCGTCGAACGGCTTCATCACTTTGAGGTAGTTTTCGGTGAACCCGTACATCTTGCCTTCTTCCTCCGCGCCTTCCCACAGCACATGGTGTGCGGTAGAATTGAATCGCTCGTAAAAGGCGCGCTTCTTTTTATCTGATAGCATACGCAGCTCTATCGTGCGTCGGTTTCTTTTTTCCTGAGGTACCACATCCGGGATTCGAAGTGCAGTGGTATTGTCGCGCTCGCTGTAAGTGAATACATGCAAGTAGGCGAGAGGCAGCCCCATCAGGAAAGAGCGTGTTTCTTCAAAGCGCTCATCACTTTCTCCGGGGAACCCGGTTATAACATCGACTCCAATGCACGCATGTGGCATACTGCCCATGATTCGCTCGATACGCTCTCGATACAATTCTGTGCGATAACGCCTCCGCATGGCGCGAAGAATTTCATCTGATCCGCTTTGCAACGGAATGTGAAAGTGAGGCATAAACTTTTTCGATGATGCAACGAAATCGATAATGTCGTTGCTGAGCAAATTGGGTTCTATAGACGAAATACGAAAACGCTCTACACCTTCCAGGTTATCAAGTTCGGTTATCAATTGAAGGAGCGAAGAGTTATGCTGTGTGCCGTAATCACCAATGTTGACGCCCGTGAGCACAATTTCGCGTGCACCTGCCGCTACTGCTTTTTTTGCTTGTGTCAAGGTTTCTTCAATGGTCGCGCTTCTACTTCTTCCGCGTGCTAATGGTATGGTGCAGAAAGCACAGAAGTAGTTACATCCATCTTGAACCTTCAAAAACGTGCGGGTTCGGTCGCCGGCCGAAAAGGAAGGAATAAAGTCTTTGACATCCTTGATTTCACCCACATTTACAATCGAACTCAGCTCTTCGTGTTGCTTTTGAACATGCTCTACCAGGTTGAATTTTTGTCCGGCGCCGAGCACCAGGTTTACACCCGGTATGGCAGCTATTTCTTCCGGCTTGAGTTGGGCATAACAACCAACAACAGCGACAAATACATCCGGGTTCGAACGCACGGCCCGGCTCACCATGTTGCGACATTTTTTGTCGGCCTGCTCTGTTACGCTGCAGGTGTTAATAACGAGCACATCCGCCCCCTCATCCATTTCCACGCGCGAATAGCCGGCCTCAGCGAATTGACGCGCCAGCGTTGAGGTTTCCGAAAAATTCAACTTGCATCCCAATGTGTGAAATGCGACTCTTCCCAGGGTGGCCATTATCAGGTGAGAAATGTTAGTATATCATGGACATGAATAAGGGGAACTCGTCTAATTTTACCCTCAACTTCATGCATTAATTATGAGTCGCAAATTTATACCGGTTATGTTGGGTCTGATACTATCAACTCAAAACGCGTTTTCGCAAGATTGCGTGATAGAATTTGGCGTTACCAGCGTCACCGTTTGCTTCGGCGATACCGCTTTTGTGCTCCCATCGCCCGATCCGGCGGTAGGTGTCTATTCAGGGACGCATGTCAATAGCGACGGAACCTTTAACTCGGTGTCATCGGGAATCGGAACATTTTCTGTTGAATACTCTGTCAACGTTCCGGCCTGCGTGGCCACCGCTACACTGCCTGTTGTGGTCGTTTCAACCGAATCCGGATTGGTTATTTCAGGTGATATTTCTATCTGCGAAGGTGACTCAACGACCCTTAGTGCACCGCAAGGAGTTGAGTATACCTGGATGACGGGTGTCAAGACCAATTCATACACTTTTTTCCCCGATTCTACGACCACTTACTACGTGGTTGGTTCCTCTCCCAACGGATGTTCCGTAACCCAGGAATTGACCATAACAGTAAATGACCGCAACGAAGACGCAGCCATCGTGGGCCCTACCAATGCATGCTTTGGTGAGTACTCGACCTTCGAAATTGTAGGTACATCCGAATTTGAATGGGATGGAGGAAGCACCGACGAAATTATTGAAGTGTATCTTACTTCGGATACAACACTTACTGCCACCTTCGGAGAGAATCCTGAATGCGATACCACCTTGTCCATTTCGGTGGATGTAGCAGAGGAAATTTATTTCTCGTGGAGCGTTCCAATCAGTTTGTGTCAAGGTGAGCTTTTCACCATTGTTATTCTCGATGGGAATGCCTCGTTTTTCAAGTTTCAGGGCGAAAACTTCTTAGACTCAGTGGATGTCTACATTCCGGATGATGATACAGTGGTTATCCAAGCTTTCAATGATGTTGGGTGCTTCATGTCTCAGAATATTTTTTTACAGGTCAACGATATTCCGGAGGTGCATGTTTTCGGTCCTGAAAATGGCTGTATAGACGAAAACGTATTGTTGTATGCCGATGGTGCGCTGAACTACGAATGGACCAATCTGGAAACGGGTCAGCCAATAAACACCTTCCTGCCAAGTCAGCATCTTTTCTTATCGCACGACCCTGATACTATGCACTTCAGAGTTGAAGGATTCTCAGAATACAACTGTTCCGATAGCCAGGACTACACGGTGGTTATACACCCATTTCCTCAACTAACACTCGATTCACTAACGGCGTTCTGCGAAAGCCGCGAGGCAATTTTAGTTGCTTCGGGTGTCGACTATTACGAGTGGAACGGGGTTCCTGGTGATTCTATTAATTCGTTTTTTGTGGATTCCGATTCAACTTTTATACTCAAAGGATATAATGTGCCGGAATGCCCTGTTTTCGATACGTTGAGTTATACGGTGCATCCAAATCCGGAAATGCAGCTGCTTGGCGAAAGTAATATCTGTGAACTCGATGCAGCTACGTTGATTGCTTCGGGTATTGATTATGTGCTCTGGAACGGCGAATTCGGATATGGAGTCTACGACGTCACACCGAGCTACGATAGTCTTATTACCGCAATTGGTTACACCATCTTTGGTTGCACAGATACTACTCAGATATTTATTGAAGTGGATCCGGCGCCGGTCATCACCTTCACAGGAGATAATAATATATGTGTAGGCGAATCGGGCTTCCTGGAAGTGGCAACCGATGGTTTTTCATTTCAATGGTCCGATGGTTCGTTGGAATACATCATTCCTGTTCAACCCTCGGATGATACCTCGTACGTGGTGACCGCGCTCGCAGCCAATGGATGCGATAGAACTTCTGTATTCAATGTGACCGTGAATGATTATCCGGTTATCGGATTCGAAGGAAATACAACTGCCTGTTTCGGCGATGTTCTCACTCTTATGGCCAGTGGTGCAGACTCATTCACATGGAGCAACGGTTTGAGTGGCGACACCATGGCGTACGTTCCATTCTCTACCTCTGTTTTACGTCTCTACGGAAACACAAATGATTGCATTACTCAATTGCCCATTGATATTACGGTGCATGAACGACCAGTGGTTCACTTCGAGTTTTTGGCCGACACGCTTTGCGAGAGTAGCTCGGGTGTTTCGTGGGTTTCGAGCCCATTTGGCGGTGAGCTATCCGGTGATGGTATCATCAACAACTGGTTCGAACTTGGTGCAGCTCAACAGGGCGAGAATACCGTGACCTATTCATTCACCAATGAGTTTAATTGCACAGCAAGTGAAACGGATGTTCTCATAGTAGAGCAATGCATCGGCTTGCACGAAGGTCAATTGCCGGCAATTGAATTTTTCCCAAACCCTTTTGCCGAAGAGTTATATGTTCAGACAGGAGGCATCGCTGCCGATGTAGTGGTACGATCTTCCAATGGAATGCTAGTATGGTCAGGAAAAATATCCGGCAGAGCGAACTTGGATGCACGCCAATGGGCACCGGGTGTTTACTTCATCGAATTCCATTCAGGAAGTAATACATTAACCAAACGTGTGGTGAAAGTGTAGATTAAAATAATCTATGCAGCAAACCACTTCAGCGACTGACTGAGTTTGCTCTTGAGATTCTTGCGATCTACAATGTAGTCCAGGAATCCATGCTCAAGCACGAATTCTGCCGTCTGAAAACCTTCGGGAAGCTCTTTTTTCATAGTGTCTTGCACCAGACGCTTACCTGCAAAACCAATAGTGGCTTTGGGTTCGGCTATGTTTATATCGCCCAGCATAGCAAATGAAGCGGTTACACCTCCCGTTGTCGGATTGGTAAGAATAGATACATAGGGCAAGCGGGCTTCAGCAAGTTGTGTCAGTTTAGCTGAAGTTTTTGCCATCTGCATAAGCGAAAGTCCGGCTTCCTGCATGCGTGCGCCCCCCGATTTAGATATGCAAATGAATGCACACTTCGACTGGATAGCATGGTCAATTCCGCGAGCTATTTTTTCACCTACTACCGAACCCATTGAACCGCCAAAGAAGCTGAAGTCCATGCAGGCAATAACTACATCCTGACCATCCAGTGTTCCTTTGGCAACACGTATGGCGTCTTTTAATCCGGTCTTGGCTATGGTAGACTTTACTTTATCCTTGTAGGATTTGACATCGGTGAATTGGAGCGGATCGCCACTGGTCAGGTTCGGAGCAATTTCCTCATATTCGTTTTCATCAAAAAGAATGGAGAAGTATTGGAGCGATCCAATTTTATCGTGGTATCGACATTTGTCACAAACCCAATTATGGTCGGCATGCTCTTCACTCGTTAATACATTTTTACACTCCGGACACTTGTACCAGAGGCCTTCAGGAATCTCTTTCTTCTCTTTATTCTTGGTGGTAATTCCCTGTATTTTTCGCTTGAACCAACTCATGCCAATTCGTAGTTATTTGAATGCAAATATGAATGAAAAATAGTATTATCGAACCAAATAGATAGATCCGGTGCGAACCTCCTTGCTTCCTTCATAAGGGGTAACTTCGATACGGTAGTTGTATACGTCGTCGCCTATAGCCAGTGAAGGTATCCATGCTTCTTCCCGGTTTGCAGTTTGGAATATGGCCTCACCAAATCGGTTATAAATGCGTATGTAGATATCGCGGATGTTGTATCCATAGACTTTCCATCCTTCATTGAAAGTGTCCTCGTTCGGAGTAAAGCATGATGGCACATAAAGCCCCCAGCTGCATGCGAAATTATTAATCAGAATTTCATCGTAGGTTTCGCCGCAAACATTCGTTACCAGTACACTATACAAACCACTGCCGCCGGTATATGTTGAAGAAGTGCTGTCACCATTGGACCATACGTACGATGCGCCTTCATTGTAGGCGTTGAGAAGGAGAGGGAAATCTTCGCAGAATGTGGTGTCCGATCCAAGTGTTACAGCAGGTGCATTGAGACCGGCAACGGAAATGGTGTCGAAGCTAACGCAGGGGCCATTCGAAATTTCAATACCATAAATACCCGGAGTTGTCACCACAAGTTCATTTCCAACATAGCCCGTGCTCCATGTTCCGGCATGGTCAGAAGGAATAGTAGCCGACGTGCCTGCACATAGCACGGTGTCTGCACCAAGATTGGCTTGCAGTGGCGGGAACAGCATAATTTCAACGGTGTCTGTTGCGTCACAAATGTCATCTGAATAGTTGAAGTAATACGTGCCGGAAGAACTTATGGTAATTGGGTTTTCACTTTCTGAAACACCATCACTCCACACACCAGGAACGGCAGCCTCCACCAAAAGCGGTGTGGTATTACAAAAGTCGATTGCAGATGGAAGATTGGTTGCGGGCATTTCATATGCCCCGACGTTTAATGTGTCCGACTCAGAGCAAACACCCGAGAAGACTTCCACCGAGTATTCGCCAGAGATAACTATTATTTCATTGGAAATAGC
>JBJTRD010000207.1:0-3623 GCA_046075945.1 Flavobacteriales bacterium | reverse complement strand
CTGCTACCGGCGTGCGCGTGGGATGGGCATTCGGTCCGCGCAAGGTGATTGATAAAATGAAGAGTATACTGGGCCACGTCGGTGCCTGGGCGCCAAAAGCTGAGCAAGTAGCAAGCGCGAAATACCTGAGTAATCAAGGCGTGGTCGATACATTTTTATCTTCGTTTAAAGGTGAAGTGGAAGAGCGTCTTCAGGGTTTTTACAATGGAATTCAAATACTGAAGTCGGAAGGATTTCCGGTGGACGCCATTGCTCCGATGGCGGCCATTTATCTTACCGTTAAATTTGATTTAAAGGGTTATGCAACTTCTGATGGAACCATGATTGAAACTACACCACAAATAACGCAGTACTTGTTACAAGAGGCTAAGCTCGCTGTGGTTCCGTTCAGCGCATTTGGTGCTTCGAAGGAAAGTGTGTGGTATCGATTGTCGGTGGGAACTGCCACAGTGGCCGATGTGCATGCGTCGATTGAAAGTCTTCGCGGCGCGCTGGCTAAGTTGAAGGCTAAAGGTTAATGGTTGGCACCCTCCCTGTAATCCTACAATCCTTCTCCCTATAATCCTCTGAAATTCCCCTATTTTTGCGCCCCCTTGATTTCCAACCATCAAGGCTACAAGGAAAACCATGAACAACAAGAACTACTGCGTCATCATGGCGGGTGGCATCGGCAGCCGTTTTTGGCCTATGAGCCGAACGTCATTCCCCAAGCAGTTTCACGATATTCTAGGCGTTGGTCGCACGCTTATACAAATGACGTACGACCGCTTTTTACCCATTTGCCCAAAGGAAAACATTCTTGTAGTGACGAATGAGCGCTACAAAGATCTGGTGCTCGAACAGCTGCCCGATTTAAAGCCGGAACAGGTGTTGTGTGAGCCTCACATGCGCAACACTGCGCCATGTGTGGTGTACTCCGCATTCTGGATTGCAGAGCGTGAACCCGAAGCCAGCATTATCGTGGCTCCGAGCGATCACCTCATATTGAAGAATGAAGAGTTTCTTGAAACCATCCGCATCAGCATTCAACAAGCACAGGAAAGCAAAAATCTGGTCACGCTGGGCATCAAGCCTACGCGCCCCGATACCGGGTATGGCTATATTCAATGGGCGGATCAAAACAATGCATCTCACGAATCAGTGAAACGCGTAAAAACCTTTACGGAGAAGCCGAGCCTGGAGCTTGCAAAAGACTTTCTTGAAAGTGGCGATTTCTATTGGAACTCCGGCATTTTCATTTGGTCGTTACAGGCTATCATGAATGCTTTTGAAATTCATCTTCCGGAGATGTACCGAACCTTCGCTGAAGGGCAGGGATTGTTTGGTACACCGGACGAGCAGAAATTGATCGAACGTATTTATCCTGCTTGCGAAAATATTTCCATCGACTACGGCATTATGGAAAAGGCCCGTAATGTAAACGTGGTACTCAGCGATTTTGGCTGGAGCGACCTCGGTACATGGGGATCTTTGCACACGCACCTCGCGCAAGACGCACATGAGAATGGAGTTGTAGGCAAGAACGTAGTGCTTTACAACTGCGCCGACAATGTGGTGAATGTCCCGGATGGAAAACTCGCGGTGTTGCATGGACTCAACGGTTACATTGTGGTCGATACCGACGACATTCTGCTCGTTTGCAAAAAGCAAGACGAGCAGAAAATCAAGCAGTTTGTGAACGATGTGAAAATGCAGAAAGGAGAAGGGTGGGCGTAATAGGTGCGACGTGCGATGTGCGAAGTGCGAAGGGGGGGTGACTATCAGAACACGAATTACGAAGTACAAAACACCGTTAGAGCTCTACTTTGCATTCCTTCGTCCCACGCACTTCGTACATCGCACCTCGCACGTTGCACTTCGCACCTTTATTATCTTTGCCCCATGAAAGAAATCAGCTGCTCGTTTTGCGGTCGCAAGAAAAGTGAAGTAAGCATCCTCATTGCGGGCATAAGTGGGCATATCTGCTCCGATTGCGCATCGCAGGCCAATCAGATTGTTGCTGAAGAGGCGCGCGCTGCCAATGTAGACCCGAAGCTCGACGCGGCACTTCAGGTTCAAAAGCCGGTCGATGTAAAGAAGTTTCTGGATGAGTACGTCATCGGTCAGGATGAGGCGAAGAAGTTTCTGAGCGTTGCTGTTTACAATCATTACAAGCGCATTACGAATACCACCAAAAAGGACGATCAGGCAGTCGATATCGATAAGTCGAATGTGATACTGGTGGGGGAGACCGGCACAGGAAAAACCTTGCTTGCGAAAACGATTGCGCGCATGCTGAAAGTGCCGTTCGCTATTGCTGACGCAACGGTGCTCACCGAAGCCGGTTATGTGGGTGAAGACGTAGAGAGTATTCTTTCGCGCTTGCTGCAAGATGCCGATTTCGACGTTGCAAAGGCAGAACGAGGAATCGTTTTCATTGACGAAATTGATAAGATTTCTCGCAAGAGCGATAACCCCAGCATCACCCGCGATGTGAGTGGTGAAGGTGTGCAACAGGCCTTGTTGAAATTACTCGAAGGCGCTACGGTAAGCGTTCCCCCGCAAGGCGGACGCAAGCATCCCGAACAGAAGATGATTCAGGTAAACACCAAGAACATCCTCTTCATTTGCGGAGGAGCGTTCGATGGTATTGATAAGATTATTGAGCGACGTGTGAACACCGCCGCTATAGGATACAACAGCAGTCAGCACAAAGTGAACGATGGCAATTGGCTGCAATACATTTCGCCGCTCGACCTGAAGCGCTTCGGATTGATTCCCGAGCTCATCGGTCGTTTCCCGGTAATTACATACCTCAATCCGCTTGACGAAGAAACGCTGCGCCGCATTCTCACCGAGCCGAAGAACGCGCTTATCAAGCAGTATGTTCGCTTGTTCGAGATTGATGATGTGAAACTCACGTTCGACAAGAAGGTACTCGACTTCATCGTAGAGAAAGCCATCGAATACAAGCTTGGTGCGCGGGGTTTGCGCTCCATCTGCGAAGCCATCATGACCGACGCTATGTACGAGCTGCCATCGTCCAATGAAAAGGAATTCAAGGTAACGTTGACGTATGCGCGTGAGAAATTTTCGCGGAGTAAGTTAAGTCAGTTGAAAGTAGCTTAGTAGGTGCGAAGTGCGATGTGCGATGTGTGGGCATTCATTGCACGAACCTTTCTTGTGTCAAATAATCTGACGTTTTACTCACCTCGCACCTCGCACCTTGCACTTTTATTATCTTCGTCCTCAATACATAATAAGTATTCCCACCAACCCCTGCAACAAACCCTACTTTTCATAACCGCGCTCATCTGCAGCCTTTACGTTGGCGCCCAATCCCTCACCCCCAACGTCATTGCCACGGCGGGCTTTGGCTATTCATCGCCCGAATTACAAGTGGACATGACCATTGGTGAGACGTTCATCACCACCCTGCAAACACCCGAGGTAATTCTTACACATGGCTTTCATCAGCCCGAAGCACAACAGGGCGGTGGGTGTATCAATGAGGCGCTTATTGATCCTAATGCTATTTGCCCTACCATTTTTGACCCGGTGTGCGGTTGTAATGGTGTTACCTATTCCAACTCGTGTGTTGCGCAAACCACCGCCGGTGTGGTAAGCTGGACACCCGGTGCTTG
>JBJTRD010000206.1:0-6094 GCA_046075945.1 Flavobacteriales bacterium | reverse complement strand
ACGTGCAATCCATGAAGACTTCCGTCCTAAATCGATGGGGAGAACTTGTCTTTGAATCGAGCGATCCCAATCCGGTCTGGATCGGTAATTTCCAGGGCCGCGATACCTATGTGCCCGATGGCCTTTATTTCTTCCGCGTTGAATTCGAAGGCCGCGATGGAGAAAATTATTTGCGCGAAGGAACCATGTACATCATCCGATAGACCATCTCCTCTTGGGTCGAATTTTTTTAAGTTTGAAATAGGATGTCTGCTGGTCAAAATCGAAAGGCCCATGCATGATTTGTTTTGACCATTCTGTGCCAAATTCTATGCGTTTACGCTGGCCCTCGTTTAGAATGTTCACGGGCATGTGAAAGTCCTTTACATCGGTTATCCACCGCATGTGCAAGAGAGTTCCCTTTCGTTTTTTCGAAGTATAATATTCCAATACCGGAATTCGCGGGTATTTCACATATTGCTCGAAAACCGACTTTACATCGAGTTGTGTTTGTTGCTGAAAATAATTCGCGACCTCGTCGTAGTCTGTAATGCGGTGATGAAAAACAGTGTCGGTCATCGACTTGATAGTGTTCCACCACAACTTATCATTGTTCACGATGTGTCGGAGTGTATTCAGAAACAACATGCCTTTCACATACATATCATAATGCCCTTCGCGGTTTACGCCATAGGGCCCCATAATGGCCGTTCGATTTACCACCGAATTTTTCAGCGCATTCACATAGGTCATAGCGGTATCGTAGCCATAAAGACATTCCACATAGATAGCCTCTGAATAGGTGCAAAAGCTTTCGTGTATCCACATATCTGCAATGTCGCCGGCTGTCACGCTGTTGCCCCACCATTCGTGTCCCGTTTCATGGATGATGATATAGTCGAAATCCAGATTTTGTCCCGAACGATCGCTACCCAGATAGCCTGTCTTGTATCGGTTTCCATAAGCAATTGCACTCTGATGTTCCATGCCCAGGTAGGGTGTTTCGACAAGTGCATAGCCATCGGCAGGGAAGGGATATTCGCCCAGGTAACGTTCATAGCATGCAAGCATGGGTTTCACTTGTTGAAAGTGTTTGGCGGCTTTCTCTTCGTTGCCTCGCATCACATAGTAATCGAGTGAGAGAGTATCGCCATCGTCCTGCATGTATGAATCGTGCAGCTTAACATAATCGCCCACGTTTATACTCACGTTGTAGTTGTTGATGGGGTAGGAGACATGCCAGTGGTAAGTTTCGTTTCCTTGCCGGTCTGTCGAAACTCCTCGTTCCTGGCCGTTTGCAACGCATACCAATCCGGAAGGAATGCTGCAATGAATATCCATGCTATCGGGCTCGTCGCTTTGATGGTCTTTGCAAGGCCACCACAGACTGGCGCCTATACCCTGACAGCTAACGGCAATCCACGGTTTTTCGTTTCGGTCGAAAGTCCAGGTGAATCCTCCGTCCCAAGGCGGATTTATGGCTTCAATAGGAACACCGGCATAGTTGACAGTAATCGAAGCTTGTTCTCCTTGTTTTACTATCCGAGGTAACTCTATAAATACCGCATTGAATTCCCTCCAATACTTCGGTGCGTTTCCTTCAAACTGAATCGAATCAATACGCATGTTTTCGAATAAATCCACTTGCATGATGCTGAAGTCGGTAGTTGCTTTAAATGAAATAATGCAGCTCCCTACAATCGATTTATCTGTCAGACGGATGCCTACATTTAAATCGTAATGCGTCACATCATAACATGTGCGGACGGATGATAGGGTGCCGCGAAGTGTATCACCCCGCGTCAAATCTTGCGCGTGCAAAGTCATAGCGCTAATACACCAAAGCCAAAGTGCCAACGTCCAACGCTGACAACTATCACCTACAATTTTCATAGTGTTGCAAAGATGATGAGGATAAGCGTATATTTTTGAAGCCATAACCAACGCGCATTTGCATGTACGAATACAACGCTAACATAGAAAATTCGAGATACGATTATAATCGTAACATTCTTTTGGAGTCCACCGCAGCAACCAATCCGTTCGATCAGTTTGGACTTTGGTTGAAAGAAGCCGAGCAAGAGGGGATAAAAGACTACAACGCTTTTAACCTATCGACTATCGGTGCCGATGGATTTCCCAATTCTCGCATTGTGCTGCTGCGTAAATACGATTCTTCGGGTATGACCTTCTTCACGAATTATACAAGTGCAAAAGGCATCCAGCTTGAGCATTGCGACAAAGTTTGCATGAATTTTTTCTGGAATACACTCGAGCGACAGATTCGGGTATATGGTGTTGCCCGGAAGGTGAGCGATGCATACAGCGACGCCTACTTCGCAACGCGCCCCCGTGAAAGTCAAATTGCTGCGTGGGCTTCTATTCAAAGTTCGGAAATGCGCTCGCGCGACGCGCTGGAAGACGCAGTAACCAAGTACTCCAATGAATTTGCCGGCAGCACTGTGCCTCGCCCTCCACACTGGGGTGGATATTGTGTGGTACCGCACTACTTTGAATTTTGGCAGGGGCGTCCCAGTCGCTTGCACGATCGACTGATCTATCGCGTAAATGAAAACTTTGAATGGTATATTTTCCGTCTGGCTCCCTGATGTAAATGAAAAGGCCGCCCAATCGGACGGCCTTTTCCATAGAAGTTGTTTAAGTTATTTAGTTTTTCAGACGTGTCCACATTGCTTGAGCCAATCTCGCAGCCTCACCCTATCGTCGGCCACCAGTTCGCGCATTGCTTTGCGGAGTTCTTTTCGAAAGAGCATTGTATCAAACGTCACATTGCCCAGTACAGCTTTATAATACTCTAGCATACATTTAAAGTTAGGTTAGGTAGTTTTTGTTTCAGTTGTTTAAGTTCTCCTGCAGCAAATGCACTGCGTAAAAATGTACATGTTGCTATTAGATTGCCATTGTTAGTCACTATGCCTCTTATAACGGCGCCACTTCTTGTTAGGTTACATTTTAAACCAATTTCAACGGCGCTCTTTTCAACAGCGACTTTTTAATAGAGGGTATGAAAAGAAAAACCCCCGAACGTTTCCGGGGGCATTTCCTTAACCTTAACCAAAACCAAACTTGCGAGAAGTTTATTAGACGATTGGTGCATTGCCAATCACTGTGCCATGTAACGCAAGAAGGCAGTGTTTTATTTGTGAAAGGCTGTTAAGGAACTGACTAATGACAAGTGACAAATGACAAATGCTCGCGGTGCGCCCCATTCATCACTAGTCATTAGTCACTTGTCATTATTTAAACTATCGTTGCATCATTGTCCGGAAGTCATATGGCGATTCAACACGACATACTGAAGAAATACTGGGGCTACGACACGTTTCGTCTGGCCCAGGAAGAAGTAGTGCAGTCGGCTTTGGATGGAATGGATACCCTAGCGATGCTGCCTACAGGTGGCGGTAAGTCGTTGTGTTTTCAAGTGCCTGCCTTGTGCCGCGGGGGTGTTTGTTTGGTCATTTCGCCTTTGCTGGCTCTCATGAACGATCAGGTGCAGGGATTGCGCAAGCGCGGTCTTACAGCACACGCAGTGAACTCTTCGATGAGCTACCGCGAGATAGACCGAGTGCTCGACAATTGCGTCTATGGAACTGTGCATTTCTTGTATGTATCACCGGAGCGTTTGCAGAATGAGCTTTTTCAGGCGCGTGTTCGGAAAATGAAATTGTCGCTCATTGCGGTGGATGAGGCGCATTGTATTTCTCAGTGGGGCTATGATTTTCGTCCCGATTATCTGCGGATTGGCGAACTGCGCGAATTCTTTCCCGAAGTGCCTGTTTTGGCCCTGACAGCGAGTGCGACTCCGAAAGTAGTAGAGGACGTTCAGGATAAACTGAAATTTAGGAGGCCGCATGTCATTTCTTCGGGATTTGCGCGCGCCAACCTTTCCTACAACGTGTTGTATCACGAAGACAAGGAAGGAAAAATTGCTGAGATATTGGAGAAAATGCCCGGCAGCGCCATCGTGTATTGCGCTTCGCGTCTGCGCACGCATGCTATGGCCGACTATCTATGGAAACGCGGCATGTCGAGCGGTGTCTATCATGCGGGGCTCAGCCATGAGCAGCGGCGCGAATCTTTTAACCGCTGGATGAAGGGCGAGATGCGCGTCATCTGTGCTACCAATGCGTTCGGTATGGGCATCGACAAGCCCGATGTGCGACTGGTGTTGCACGCCGATGTTCCTGCGCAACCCGAGGCTTATTTTCAGGAGGCGGGCAGGGCAGGGCGCGATGGGAATGCCGCCCACGCGGTATTGCTGTGGAATGAAAGTGATGTCAAGCGAAGAGAGCGCAATCATGAAATAAAGTTTCCACCTCACGAGAAAATTCGAAGTTTATACCGTGCCTTGGGCACTCATCTGCAGTTGGCAATTGGAGCGGGTAAAGATGAGGTTTTCCCCATTGACTTTGTTGAGTTGGGTAAGCTCACCGATAGCAAACCGGCCGAGGTTCTTGCAGCGTTGCAGTTGCTCAACCTTAGTGGAGTTTTGTATTTCGATGAAGGAAGTTATTCGCCTTCGCGCATCATGCTGCTGCTCGATAAGAGTGGGTTGTATAGTTTCCAGGTTGCCCACCCCGAGTGGGAGCGATTCATCGGCTCTTTGTTGCGCATGTATGGCGGCCTGTTCGATCAGTTTGTGGTTATTCGTGAAGGAGAAATAGCGAAACAGCTGAAGACCACCTTTGCCGATGTGTCGCAGAAGTTGCAGCAGATGGCCGAGCTGGGTGTGATGGATTATGAGCCGCAAACCGATATGCCGCGCATTACATTGCTTGTTCCACGCATGCGCGAAGAAGATGTGCGCATTCCCAAAGAGGTCTATGAAGCGCGCAAGCAAGGCGATGAAGAACGCTGGCATGCCATGGAGAATTATTTGCGCCGCGACATGTGTCGAAGCGTGCAGCTCCTTCGCTATTTCGGTGACGATTTCCCGCAGCCCTGTGGCCGTTGCGATGTGTGTCGAAATGAGGAACGTATCAAACGTACTTCGATGAGTATGCATCAGTTGGAGGAGGATCTTTTCAGGCTGCTCGTTGCATCGCCGCTTACCATTGAGGCTGCAGTGAAGGCACTCTCGAGCTATGATCCGGAGCGAGTAGTGGAGTTCATACGCCGCAAGCTCGACGCGCAGGAGGTGGTGATGGATGAGAAGGGTAGGTTGGGGTTGGCTGGATAATTAGGTAGCTTTGTCGCTATGTCATTTCCCAAAATTATTCTCAAGCCGGGTAAGGAGCAATCACTTCGTCGCTTCCATCCGTGGGTGTTCAGTGGCGCTATTGCACGTGTAGAAGGAACTGCTCACGACGGCGACATCGTGGAGGTATGCGATAGCAAAGGCGCTTACCTCGCCACAGGCCATTGCGCAGACGGCTCCATTACGGTGCGCGTATTTTCATTTGACGGATACGATGGTGCCGATTCATTTTGGCAGGGAAAACTGCAGAATGCTTTTGACCTGCGTAAAAAACTGGGATGGGTGGATAATGCTGAAACTACTATCTATCGCCTCGTGCACGGCGAAGGCGACGGACTGCCGGGTCTTATCATCGACATATACGGAACCACTGCAGTTATCCAAACACACAGCGCAGGCATGTTCGAGCAGCGAGCCATTATCGCGAAGGCGCTTACAACTATCTACGACGGAAAGCTGCTTGCGGTGTACGATCGTGGCGACGAAAAAGTGGGAGGAAAGGGAACAAGCACCGCCGGTCAATATCTGCAAGGTGAGAAGCAGGAGAGCGTCGCCCGCGAGCATGGTCGCTTGTTTGATGTAGATTGGGAAGGTGGACAAAAGACCGGCTTCTTCATCGATCAACGCGAGAACCGCAAACTACTTGGTGAATATTCCAGAGGCAAAAAAGTACTCAATACATTTTGCTATACCGGCGGATTTTCGGTGTATGCACTTAAAGCAGGAGCGACGCTGGTGCACAGCTTAGATAGCAGTCAGAAGGCACTCGATTTAGCAGTTGTCAACGCAAAACTCAATGGTTTCGAAGCTCCTGTGCACGACGTTATCAAAGCAGATGCGGTGGAGTATCTCAAGCAATTGAAGGAAGACTACGATGTGATTGTGCTCGACCCGCCA
>JBJTRD010000205.1:0-9575 GCA_046075945.1 Flavobacteriales bacterium | reverse complement strand
ATGAGCGAAGGAGGCGAAATATTCGCGTTCGACATGGGTGAAAGCGTGAAGGTGATTGACCTTGCGAAAAATATGATTCGATTATCCGGATTGGAGTTAGACCGCGATATAGAAATTGCATTCACCGGACTTCGCCCCGGCGAAAAGCTATACGAAGAAGTACTCAGTTCTGCGGAAGGCACCATTGCTACGCATCATCCAAAAATTCTTCGGGCGCGTGTGCGGGAATTGAATTATGTCGAAATAAGTGAGCGCGTGAATGAACTCGTTGCCCTCTTCGACTCGCAAAACAATTTAGAAATGGTGCGGTTACTTAAACACCTCGTTCCTGAATACATAAGTCAGAACAGCCCTTTCACGAGTCTTGACCGAAAAGACTGAAGTGAGCATCGCATAAAACCACTACTTTTGGATTCCTAACAGATCAATGAACACGAACGAATACTTTGCCCATCCTTCGGCAATAATAGATGAAGGCTGCTCCATTGGTAATGGCACGAAAATCTGGCACTTCACGCACATCATGCCGAAGTGCACCATCGGCGAACAATGTAACATCGGACAAAATGTGGTTATCTCGCCCGAAGTTGTACTAGGCCGAAATGTGAAAATTCAAAACAACGTTTCCGTGTATACCGGTGTAACCTGCGATGACGACGTTTTCCTCGGGCCATCGATGGTTTTTACCAATGTGATTAACCCGCGAAGCGCTGTCAACAGAAAAAGCGAATATGCCAAAACACATGTGGGCAAAGGGGCAACAATCGGGGCCAATGCGACCATTGTTTGCGTTCACGATATTGGCGCCTTTGCGTTCATTGGTGCGGGTGCGGTAGTAACGAAAAACATTCCTGCTTACAGCTTGTGGGTAGGAAACCCAGCCCGCCAGCGGGGCTGGATGAGCGAATATGGTCATCAACTATCCTTCGATGAACAAGGATTGGCAACATGCCCAGAATCGGGCGATCAATACAAACTGGAAAACGGAGAGGTTTCTAAAATCGGATAAGAGGGTATGAATAAAGTAAAATTTGCGGTCATCGGTCAAGGCCACATCGGGAAGCGCCATGCTGAAATGGTGCGCAGAAATGATGCATGCAAGTTGGTTGCTGTGTGCGATGTTCAGGAGAAAGACAAACTCGGTCTGTCAGAGCTCGATGTCCCTTTCTACAACAACCACTCAGCCATGTTGGAGGCCCACCCCGAAATTGACGTCATCAACATTTGCTCACCCAATGGTTTCCACGCCGAGCATGCAATGGCAGCGTTGGAAAGTGGGAAGCACATCGTTTGTGAAAAGCCGATGGCGCTGCATAAGCAAGATTGCGAGGCCATTATTTATAAGGCTCTTCAAATGCACCGACAAGTGTTTTGTGTGATGCAGAATCGCTTCTCGCCTCCGTCAGAGTGGCTGAAGCAACTTGTTTCAGATAAAATAATCGGCGACATCTACGTGGTGCAGCTAAACTGCTATTGGAATCGCGACGACCGCTACTATAAGAAAGGTGGTTGGAAAGGAAATCAGCAATTGGACGGCGGCACACTCTTCACACAATTTTCGCATTTCATTGATATCATGTACTGGCTGTTTGGCGATATCACCGACATCCAGGCCAAATTCAACGATTTCACCCATGCACATTCCACCGAATTCGAAGACAGCGGATTTATCAATTTCAAATTCAGTCAGGGCGGCATGGGTTCCATCAATTACTCGACTGCTGTTTGGGATACCAACCTCGAAAGCAGCCTCACCATTATTGGTAGTAAAGGCAGCGTGAAAGTAGGTGGTCAGTACATGGACAAGGTTGAGTATTGCCATATCGATGGCTACATCATGCCCGAGTTGGCGCCTACCAATCCGGCCAATGACTACGGTCACTATAAAGGCTCGGCCAACAACCACCATTATATAATTCAAAACGTGGTGGACACCATCAACGGACAATCGACCATCACTACCAATGCGCTGGAAGGATTAAAAGTGGTCGATATCATAGAGCGTATTTATTCGCTGCGCAAAGAAGACCGCAAATCATGAGTTTGCAGCGCAATCCTTACCTCATCGAAGTGGTGGCATCTACCGTGCATTCGTGCGTAGAAGCTCAACTCGGCGGGGCGGGGCGCATCGAACTTTGCTCTGCGCTGGCAGCGGCGGGTATCACGCCAAGCTCCGGATTGCTTGAAGTGGTAAAGCGACATGTTGCTATTCCCATCTTCGTTATGATACGACCACGCGAAGGTGATTTCATCTACGATGCAAGCGAAATCGAAGTGATGAAACGCGAGATCGATTTGCTCGGTGCTTCGGGTGCAGATGGCTTTGTGTTTGGATGTTTGAAATCAGACAGCACAATCGATACTGCCATTACCAGCGACCTTGTCAAGCATTGCGGCAGTATACCAGTTACGTTTCACCGTGCGATTGATTGCACTCCGAACTTATTGCACGCGCTTGAAGAAATTGCCTCCTGTGGATGTGAACGCGTACTTACCTCCGGAGGCAAAAGCAGCGCACCCGATGGCCTAGAAACCATACTGGCCATGCACGACCTCGCTGCAGGTCGCATACGCATCATGCCCGGTGGCGGTATCAAACCCGCTGAATTCAATCGCATCTATCACCCGCAAATTGAAGAATATCATTTGAGTGGCCGCGTCGCTCGAGCGTCTGCCATGAATTCAGCCCTCTTTGAAATGAACTGGGCCGAGACATCAAGTGAGGCCATTCGGCAAGTCGCCTATTCGTAACTAGTATCACTTATTCTTCTCCCGGCACACCATCGTAGTTACGCGAGGGGAAAAGCATTTCGAAGAATGTGGGCACTCCATATCCGCTCGAAAAAACTCCACCTCGTCCTCCTTGCCCGGGTCGGCCGGGAGTTCCATCGGCATTATTGACAACGATACACGGAATGAACGCCTCGCATTCGGGTGTGCTTTCAAAGGTCACAACGGCGCCCTTTCCTCCCGGCCCTCCCCTACCACCATTTCCGCCAACGCCTGCTTTATAAGGATCGTCAAAAGGTGCAGAGCCGCCTTCACCACCTCGTCCACCATCGCCTCCGTCGCCGCCACGAGCGACAATTTCAAGCGAAAACTCTTCCGGTTTAAAAATTCGTGTGAATGTTTTAATACCGTTCGATGCTGTCGCAGCCATGCGCGTCTTATCGGCGTTCATCGACAACCGAACATGTACCTCTTCCGCATCTGCTCCAGGTAATCCGTAAAATCCTTCAGCTCCATCCATGCCGGTTGGGGCCTTGGCCTGCCTTCTTGCATCAGCACCCGAAGCCGATGTAAAATTCCACACCCGATGGTCTTTGCCTCGATAAGCAAACGACTGCACATCATGTAACCAGGGTTTACCGGCCCACACAACCGAAATCGAAAAAGTATGAGGCTCCTCAATATTAAAAACAGGCAATTGAATGATCCCGTTATACATCCGACTCGAATTGAAATACATCTCTACGCTGTCTCTCGCAATCAACGCCCGGGAATCAGAGGCCTTGTAGGTATAGCGAACACCATTGGCCCACTCAAGGCTAATGAATGGAACAATGCTTTTTCCATAAAACGGATGGGTATTTTCCGGTAAGAGAACTCCAATGCTCGTAAGCGGTGGAACTTTTATTTCGAAACTCGTTTCAACCTTCGGATTTTCACGATGACGTGCACGAACAACCAATGTATTGTTGTTTTGACGTACTTTAAACAAATCAACAAGCAGCTCATCGCCGTGCACCCAGCCTTGCTCACATTGTACAATCAGATCGCGCCAAGGTAAATTACCATTGAGGTAGCCGGCCGTCCTGCGTTTACCTCCATTGCTGTATGTAACCTCACAGCCAAACGCCATTTTTCCATCCAAAAACCAATGCCCTTCCAATTCGGGATAAATTCGAATAGACTTTGGCTGCGCTGCCGATGACCATGCAGTGCCTGTTGTAAACGCAAACAGTATGAAAATGAGAATTATTCTTTTCATCAAACTTCCATATCGGGTCTTTTCTTTCTTTCTTTGATCGCTCAAATGTACTCTATGAAATTGGTTTCGTTCAACGTGAATGGCGTTCGTGCCATCGTCAAAAAAGGACTCTTGGAATCTATCGCAAAAATGAACCCCGATGTGTTGTGTTTGCAAGAAACGAAGGCCGACAATGATCAGGTGCGTGAAGCTCTCTTCGGATTGGAAGGCTATGAAGTATATTCGAGTGCCGCTGAGAAAGCCGGCTACAGCGGCACTGCCATACTCACTCGCAAGAAACCACTTCAGGTAAGCTATGGTTTTGGCATCAGCGATCACGACACGCAAGGCCGCACCATCACAGCCGAATACGATACTTTTTATCTGGTAAATACCTATGTACCCAATAGCGGAGCAGAACTGGTTAAACTCGATTACCGACAAACCTGGGATGTTGCTATGCTCAATCATTTGCAGCAACTGGAAAAGAAGAAGCCGGTTATCTGGTGCGGCGATATGAATGTTGCACACCAGGCCATCGATCTGGCGAATCCAAAATCAAACTTTAATAAATCGGCCGGCTACACACAACAGGAAATCGACGGCCTAACGCGTATACTACAAGCGGGCTACACCGATACCTTTCGACATTTTCACCCGGAAACAGAGAAGTACAGCTGGTGGAGCGCGCGCTTCAACTCAAGAGCGAAAAACGTAGGCTGGCGCATCGATTACTTCATAGTATCGAACGCACTCGTTCCCAAAATTTCCGATGCGTTTATTTTAAATGACGTAGAAGGCAGTGACCATTGCCCCGTTGGAATTAGTTTGAACATCGGATGAAACGGATTGAACTCCTTTGCTTCGTCTTATTCGCACTCTCCATAGTAATGGCCTATTCGCACATCCCTGCGTCAACACCCATTATTATACTGGCATCATGCATCAACATTCTTTTTTATTTGATCTCCGGTATAGGTCTAACGCGAAATACATTTTTACCTAGCGCATGGAAATTCACCACACCGGAAATGCGCCCCGCGTTGATTATGAAAACCGCATCGGGATTGGGCTTTTCCTATTGCTACTTCGCAATCGCAACCAACGAATTGTTCTTCCATCATCTGCACGCGTATTCCATGGCTGGTGTAATCATTCTCACAGTCGTCATGTTTTTTTCGATGCGGCTGCTTGAAGATGATCAGCCAGTGCTCAATCGTGGCATCTTGTTTCGCGCGGCCATTTTAAGTGCAGCACTTACCTTTTATTTCGTAACGCCACTATCCAACCGACTTGAATGGCGTTTCGACGATGTGTACTACCGAGAAGTACTTCAACTGGCGCTCGAAAATCCGCAGGACGAAGATGCACAGCGCGATTTGCTCGATTATGAGCGAAGAATGCAAGGTGTCATTCCGTTTGAACCCATGGAACAATAACTCACGGGTGAAGTGAAATCCACATACCTCCTTCCGATGTGAATTCTTTCTTCCAGATAGGCACGATTTCTTTCAACCGTTCCATCAAATAGGCGCATGCCGCAAAAGCCTCTGCTCGATGTGGGGAAGAAATTCCCGCTATCACAGCCGCCTCGCCCACTTCAACCTTTCCCAACCGGTGATGGAGCAACACGCCCTTCACTCCAAACTTTTCACGGATTTCATTGGCCAATTTATTCAGCACCTTCATTACCATCGGCTCATACGATTCAAACTCAAGGTGAGTCACATCAGCCCCGCGAGCTGAATCTCTAACAGTGCCCACAAATATGACTAAAGCACCGCATGTAGCATCAGCAAGTAATGCCCGCGCGCGTGATTCGGATAAGGGTTCCTGACTAAGTTCGAATGAATTCATATGCACATTTCAATCAGTAATTTACCCTCCGCTCACCGGCGGTAATATTGCAACCACATCGCCATCGCGAAGCTCTTGAGCATGCGGGCAATGAACTTCATTGACTGCTAATGCATAGCCCAGCGAGCTATTGAGACCCGCATATCGTTCAGCCAACACATTGCGCAATTGATCTGTATCTGTATGATCCGCAATTTCTAACGGCAGTTGTCGAACACCGGTCAAATCATGGGCGACACCAAAAAAGAGAAGAGTAATTTTCATAGATACTTCAGCAATGTTCGAAGGGCTGCAAATATGATGATAACAATAGTAACCCAGCGAACAATTCGATGTGTAAAGCGGGCACTGCTCCAGTGCGATCCCAACAACCCGCCTATAAAGACAGCTACAGGCAATGGCCATGCTTCCCATTCGAGTTTCCATCCGTGCATTGCAATCTGCATGGTAAGCCCTGCAACAGAGTTTACGAGAATAAAAACACTCGAGGCGCCCGCTACTTGTTTTGGGCTGCCCCACGACGTGAGGTATAAGAACGGCGCGAGATAAATTCCACCTCCGATGCCGGTAATGCCCGAAACACCACCTATTACAAATGACAGCGGATACATCCACCAGCGCAATGGACCAACCGTTAACACCTCGGGGCGCGGATGACGAATGAGCATGACACCGGCTGCCATCAATAGAGCAACTGCCAGCGAAATGAAATAGGTCTTTTCTGACAGCTCAAGACTCGCTGTGTACAAGCATGGTGGAACACTGCATGCAAGCAACGCCAATACACCGCGCCACACAATCCAGTTGGCTCTGTGAAATTGCCAGGTACCATTCGCCGTCACGATTGCGTTGCATGTTAATGCAGTCATGCGCACAGTTTGTACAGGCAATGCAGCCTGAGCGAGAATAGCGAGATACATGCTTCCTCCACCAAAGCCCGCTGCACTATATAGGAGCGCAATCAGGAAAAAAAAGAAAGCATAGACGTACATCAACGTGTTTATCTTTGGGTTGCGCCAAATTTGCGCATTAAATCCTTTACTGCATGAACAGAAAGAATTTTCTCAAAAAAGCACTGTCGGGTGCCGGACTTATTGCCGCAGGCAGTGCCGTTGCTGCCGTTATCAAAAACGATATCGACGAATTGCAACCCATCCATCTGAACAAACAAGTAGGTTTTAACCATCATCCCGGACACGCAACAGTTATGAATGAGAACACTGTATTACACAAAGCCAATACGCGCGGAACAGCCGACTATGGCTGGCTAAAGACCAACTATTCATTCTCATTTGCCAATTATTATAATCCGGATCGCATGCACTTCGGTGCGTTGCGTGTGTTGAACGATGATTTCATCGCGGCCGGCATGGGCTTCAACACACACCCGCACGACAACATGGAAATAATCACCATTCCGCTGCAAGGAGTTGTTGAGCACAAAGACAGCATGGGCAATGCGGGTACCATCACTGCAGGTGAAGTGCAGGTGATGAGCGCTGGCACGGGCATTCAGCACAGCGAATTCAATCATCTGAAAGATACGGATTTACGCTTGTTTCAGATTTGGGTTTTCCCCAACAAAGCGAATGTCACTCCGCGCTATGACCAAATGACATTGCCACTCGAGCGCAAAAATGAACTCAATCAAATTCTTTCACCCAGCCCCGATGATGCCGGTGTATGGATTCATCAGGATGCGTGGTTTCATTTGGGAACATTCGACAAAGGTTTCACAACTAAATACGCCGTAAAGCGCCCGACATCTCATGGCGTTTATGCATTCATTGTTGAAGGCGATTTTACCATCAATGGTCAACCACTCAACAAACGCGATGGCTTCGGCATGTGGAATTTGAATGAAATTAATATTCAAGCCGACAGTGATGAAGCACGTTTGTTGCTGCTTGAAGTACCGATGGTGTAGAGCAAGTGCAAGGGGCGAGGTTCTTGGTATTAGTAGGCTTATTCACTTGAATCTTTAGCAGTATCGTTCATTTCAAAATTTTTCGTTGCTGCATGCAACCCCCAATGCTGAATGTAGGTCTTTTATATAGAAGACGGTTTTTGAACCTAAACCTGCAAAACCGTTTTCCGGTGGTCATGCCGTTCATTCGAAAAACCACCAAGTACATTTTGTAGAACCTTCTAAATCCACAACAGCCATGAAAACTACAGCAATCCTTCGCCTTACTGCCGCAGCCGCTCTCATTTTCTCAACTGTCGCCAATACGATCATCAGCATGGAAAAGTCTACAGCTACAAGTACTACGTTATCAAAAGGTGCGTTTTGGTCTCATTTCTCCCAATGCGATGACCTCCAGCTTAGAGCGCACCGTTTACGTCTCGGCGACAAATAAGCCCTTCCTTTTCGAACCTTGCAACTCAACTTCTTCCGATGACCTCAGCGGTCTATTGCGGTTCTGTGTTTACTATTTGTATTAATCTATTTAATCCACACAAGCCATGAAAACTACATTCATTCTAAGCCTTGCAGTGCTTATCATGCCCCTTCTATCTTCCATTGGAAATGCGCAAAACGTAGCAATCAACGAAGCTTTCTCGACGACCATACATGTTTTTCAGAATACAATCGACGAAGATCAAGTCCATAAAATACAGGTCGATTTCGACAACGCCGATACAAGTAATACAGCCTTCATCATTAATTACTCCATTCCGGAAGAAACATTTATCGCACAGTTCATTATTCAAAATGAATGCGGTATAGTGACCATGGTGAGTAAGCCGCTTCAAGCAGGTAAGGGCGAATATCATATTCCCTTACAACGGCTTAATAATGGGAAATTTTACTGCACACTCACGATCGACTACGCCGAAGCAGGAACGATTGGGATAGAAATTTCCGGATGCTCCAATCCAGCAATGATAGTGTGCTCAACTACTGATTAATAGGGACTGAGGACTGGATACCCGACACTCATTACTAGTTACTAGTTACTAATTACTAATTACTCAGTACCCAGTAACCAGTAACCAGTAACCAGTCCCTTGTCCAAAACCCTGTTGAAAAAGTCTGTTTTCCATTTTTTTAAACTCCTATCCAAGCCACCATCATAAGGTACCTTTGTGAACGCAAAACCAACCTTAAATCCAAAGCATTATGATGCAAGACAGACTAAAAATGATTGAAACCATGCTCGAGACCAACCCGAAGGATAGTTTTCTTCATTACGCTGCAGCACTTGAGCACCAGAAAAACGGAGAGATCACAACGGCCATTAAGATTATTCAGAAAATCATTAAAAATGATCCTGAATACCTGGCAAGCTATTATCAGCTTGGAAAAATGCTGGAAGAACGTAACAAAGCGGAAGATGCAGTTGAGATTTACAAAGCGGGCAAATCGGTTGCACGCAAGCAAAACGATATGAAAACTTTAGGTGAACTTTCAGAGGCACTTATGCTGCTGGATGTTTACGAAGAATGATTGCTTAGTTTTATTTAACCACAGGGGCGCAGAGAAGTTTCATCTTCTTTGCGCCTTTTGTTTTTACACCTTACCCGTTGAAGCGATTGCCTTCGCTGCAATCCATGCGGTTGTCCATGCAGCCTGAAAATTAAATCCACCGGTAATTGCATCGATGTTGAGTATCTCCCCTGCGAAGTAAATACCCGGGAAAAGTTTGCTTTCCATCGTTTTGAAATCAACCTCTTTCAATTCAACACCACCTGCAGTAACAAACTCATCTTTGAAAGTGCTTTTGCCCTTGACATGAAAATAACA
>JBJTRD010000204.1:0-3691 GCA_046075945.1 Flavobacteriales bacterium | reverse complement strand
ATCCCGATTTTACATTGGGTACGGGGTCGCTTACCAATGGTGACGGCAATTTTGTAATTGATACGTTGCACCGAGGTCAGTATGCGTTTGCCAATGGCGATATTTTCGCCGGACTTGCGGAACTTGAGCCGCAAGCTGACATACATCTTAATGTATTCCCGAATCCTGCTTCTGATGTGCTGGACGTTTCAGGTAAATGGAACGGAAATGAAGTAGCCTTGTTCGACGTTTATTCAACTGAAGGCAGATTTCTTCAGCGCACCGCAGCGCGCATCGAAGGAGCTTTCAGCAAGCGCATCGATACATCCGGTCTTGGCGCCGGTAGTTACCTTGTGCAGGTGCGTCTCTCCGATGGAAGTCTTTTGGGACGAAAGCAGTTTATAGTTGCGCGCTGATTAGCGGATAATCTGAAAGTGGCCGCTGCGCCTTCCTTCCTGCACACCGCCGCATTCGATGCGATAGTAGAGTTCGTAGTAGTAAACTCCTTCGCCATAGCCGTCGGCATTCCAGTAGCGACCACTGCCGGTTGAGCTATCGAATACCTGCTCGCCCCATCGATTGAAAATTTTCAATTCGTAGGTGTCCATGATAGAAGGTAACACGAGCGATGTATTTCTCTTCAAAAACGGCATCCATACATCGTTGTCCGAGTCGCCGTTGGGCGTGATAATATTCGGAAAACGAATTTCGGTTAGGTCGATGAATCCCGATTCACTCTCATCAATTTCAACGGTGGTCGTTGCGCTGCATCCGGAAATAGAATCGGTCACGGTGACGCGATATACCCCCGATTGTATCACCAACGGATTGAGCTCGGTGTATTGCAGTGCCTCCCAATTAGCATTTGAAGCAAGGTATTCCCAATTATTCAGTGTGTTTTGTTCGGGCGAAACGGCAACGCCGACAATTTGTACGGATGTGTTTGAACAGGATATAGAATCTTGTTCGGGAATTTCAAGCAGTGAAATGTTGTGATTCGGAATAACTATAGTAGATGAAACACCGCAGTTTTGTTGATCGTTGATGAGTAGTTGAACGCTTGAAGGCCCGGGCAGTGAAACGCTGAATTCAGAGAGGGGAAGGCCGTTCACGATCATCGTATACGGCGCAGTTCCTCCTTCTATATTGGAAACCTCGATTGCGCCGTTTTCTCCGTTGCAAGCTGTCGTGATGTTGATGTCATAGTTGATGGGCTCATTAAAAATCAGTTCAAACGTTGCCTCAATAGCCTGGTTACCGCAAGGGTCTTCCACATTGCCGCTTAAATCTTGAACGGATAGGGTATAGGTTCCTGCCGTGAGTACCGACTCATTTAAAATGAGCGTGTAGGTATCTTCATAAATGGCGCCCGCAACATCCGGTTGAACCGAGGTAACGGTAAAATCGCCGCCCGGTCCGCTGAGTGTGAAGTCGGCCGACTCTACTGTGCTGTTTACGATGAGTTCAGAAAATTGAAGCTGGATGATGTTGTTGGTACACGCGGGCACTGCAGCTGAAATTTGTGGTTGCACATCGTCGTAAAGCACCGCGGTGCTCTCGTTGAAATCGATGGTGTATCCATCGGGACTGTTCGACCAGTTCATCACAACAAGTGCAAACGTTTGTCCGACTTGCACATTGAGATTGGCGTTAAATGCGGGGCCGTTCGTGTCGCCCGGGCCGTTACTGCTTCCGGTTCCGCCATTTGCCGTTGATATGCCTGTGGGGCCATTGGTAGTGAAGCTTCCATAGGAGTTACAACCTACTTCGGGCGATGATCCATCCTGAGCATTTATACCCGCGCAACCGCCATCTGTAATATTGAAAAGGCCCCAGTCATAGTCGTCCAGATCATTGTTAGGGCTGAGTATAAAGCTGAGCTCACCCGGTTGTTGCACCGTGAAAGTGTACCAGAGACTCATCGTTTCAGTGCCCTGGTTGCATACCCCTGTCCATTCAATTAAATTGCCGGTACCGGGTGGTGAGGTTTCTTCGGAATATAAACCACCGCATAGAGGAATGGCTCCTTCACAGTCGCCGGTGCTCGTTTGGGCTTTGAGAAAGGTTGAATGGATAATAAAAATGGCTGTGAGTAGTGAGAGTCGCATACCTCATTGTTTGAATACGAATGTAGGTATTTTTTGAATTTTACCGACGAGTAACCAAAAAGCCCTGCACGCTAGCAGGGCTTTTAGGCTTAAACTGAAAAACTAAAAACTATTTATGTAAGTTGTACACTTACGTGGAACAAATTTAAAATTGGATGCCGACGATTGGGAAGTGAGCGTAGAATGTTTTTCAACAAGTTACTCACGAAATTTTTCGTTCTTTTTTAATGGTCTCGTAGGCCTCCTGAACCTTGATGAATTTTTCGTTCGCTGCTTTTTCATGTTGTTCACCCAAGCCTCGAACTTTATCGGGATGGTACTTCATAGCCATCCTGCGATATGCTTTCTTTATCTCTTCATCGGTGCAGGTCGATTCAATCTCAAGAATTTTGTAGGCACTTTCGGAGTCTTTGTAATACATCGCTTTGAGCGACTCAATGTCTTTGTTATTCAGTCCAAGATAGCCCGCTATGGACTCAATCATTCGTACTTCCGATTTGTCGACGTTGCCATCGGCTTGCGCTATACCGAATAGATAATACATGAGCTGAAGGCGCATGGGGTGCTCCATGTTGTAGCGAATTTGTTCGCATACTTCACGCACCGGAATTTCTTTTTGAAGCAATTCTTTGAGTACGCCGATGTGTTGAGCGGCCATTGCACTTCCGAATTGCCGGGAGTAAAATTCACGGATGTAATCGAGCTCCGATTTCAGGAGCTTATTGTCGGCCTTCATCACTGCGGCCGAAAGCACGAGCAGGGCAGAGGCAAAGTCGCCGGGCCGTGTTTGATGTCGATGTTGTCCGTATGCGTTTTGTGATTGCGGTCCGGTTGATTGTCTTACACCTGAAGTCGACTTATCATCGGCGATGGCACCCAGTGCAAACCCGATGATTCCACCGATGGGGCCTCCTACAGCCCATCCCAGTGCACCTCCTAACCATTTTCCAAATCCCATGTTGTGTGTTTTTAATGTTGTTTGTGCGCTGCCATTATCGCGACGCATTCAATTGTCGTCATTGCCTGCGGATGCAATGCTGCACTGTAATTAGAGCTGCGAGTGTGTGTTTCAACCCACATCACCAGCTTCCACCTGCACCACCACCACCAAAACTTCCTCCGCCAAATCCACCAAAACCTCCACCTCCGCTAAACCCTCCGAACCTTCCGCGGCCACTGCTGAAATTCGAATAGTATCCGCGGTGCGAGCGCGATGCAGCATTGAGCAACGCCCATGCTGCCCAAAATCCAATCTGATTGGTGCGCGCATAACGCCGAGCTTGTGATGCTTTTGCGATAAAAACAATTGCAATAAATAACATAGCGAGCAATGCAATGGCAGGACCTCTTTTATCTTTTGGTCGTATATGCTTGGAGGCATATTCGTCCGAATTGTATTCTCCACGTGCCAACTCCGAGAGTACTTGCACGCCTTTCAGTATGCCCTGGTAATAGTCGTTTTGTTTAAATGAGGGCACACACTCATTATCAACTATCCCCTTGGCAGTAATGTCGGGTATCACACCTTCCAGACCTCTGCCAACAGCAATAAACATCTCTCCTTTCGATGTTTTTGTTTTCGGTTTAATGAGCATTACGATGCC
>JBJTRD010000203.1:0-6241 GCA_046075945.1 Flavobacteriales bacterium | reverse complement strand
GCAATACAACGACGACAGCAACAGCATCGCCACCATCGTAAAGCATCTTTCCGGAAATATGGTGTCGCGATGGACCGACTTCTTGACTTCCGATGGTGAGAAGGAATCCCGGAACAGAGATGCTGAGTTTGAGAATGATATTCGGACCAGGGAAGAGTTGATCTCCAAATGGAATGAAGGATGGAACTGTTTGTTCAATGCGCTTCATGCGTTGACAGCGGAAGATTTGGATAAAATCATTTACATACGCAATCAAGGGCATACCGTAACCGAAGCCATTGGTCGACAGCTAGCGCATTACCCTTATCACATTGGTCAAATCGTATTTCTGGGAAAGATGCTCACGGAAAATGGATGGACTTCGCTCTCAATTCCCAAAGGAAATTCGACGAGCTACAACAAGGAAAAATTTTCAAAGCCCAAACAACAAGGGCATTTCACGGATGAGTTTTTAAAGGGAGACAAGGAGTGATGCCTCGAATTCGCTCGGCAACCGTCGACTACGCATACATCATGCGCAAGTACCGACTCAAATCAGCTGAATCGAAATTTTTGGGATGAAATGGGCTTTTTTCGGGACGAGAGTTGTTAATGACTAATGACAAATGACAAGTGACTATGTCTGCACTGATTTGTCACTAGTCATTTGTCACTAGTCACTTTTTCTTCCCGCACTCAAACCGCTGATCGTACTTCGTATACGACTCGCCGTTTTTATCCTTGCCCATGAGCGAGAGCTTGCCGGTGATATGGCCAGCGGTGGTGAGCTGCATTAAGAGGATGCGTTTGCTTTCGCCGCAATACGCTTGCTTTTCAGTTGGGATGCAAAACCACGCACCTTCTTTTCCACTTCCTATTGCATCTCCCTTGCTTTCGAAGTGCGACAAATCGAGGTTGAGCGTATTGAGGTTGTTTTCGTAGTTGTCTTCAGAGCCAATGGTAATCCAGGAATCGTATTTCAGCTTGGCATCCTCTGCGGCAACTTTTCGGTTGCTATCTTTTGAAGTGGCGCCGCCAGCGGCCGACTGATAAAATGGTTTCGTGCTTTTGATTTCAATCTTGTGCAACGAGTCCCCAAACACTACAAACACCTGATCACCCACATTCGACATCTCGGCGTAGATGCGCCAGGTTTGTCCGGGCACCTTGCCTTCGTTTTCAACTTGTTCAGTAATGAACCCTTTGAACTGGGCGGATGCCGTTACACAAATGAAAAGGCTCAGGATAACTGTAAGTGCACGCATCTTTATTTAATCTTGAATAACTTCTTCTTACTTTTAAGCTTAACCACTTTACGCTTCGTGCCGCTGGTGTACTTATTACCCTTTCCTGGCATGATGTAGCCCATAATAATTTCATGAGTAAATGGGCTCATCACGCGGGCTTTCGATGTGGTAAAGTCGATGGAATATCCAAGCAAATAATTTTCATATTGGCCACCAAAACCAAATGCCACCGCGTCCTTGGCCCGATACGTAATGCTGCTCCAGGCCATTTTCTGGTATACAACGCGAGCATTTAATTCGATTTGAGCGGGAGTATTGTTGGTTAGTTTAATAAGACCGCTTGGCTCTATTTCAATATCCTGTGTGACGTTGTATGAGTAGAATCCCATGAACTGATAGTGTCGCGCGTTGCGATTGTCGTCTTCGTTCACACCGGTTATTCGAAGTTTACTCTGCATCAGGTTGGGTGTGCTGAATCCGAAGTAGTAGTCTTTGCCGTACACCAACACTCCGACAGTTGCATCGATGTTGAGTGTAGATTCTGCTTGCATGCCATTCAATGCGACATCGGTTTGGTCGGTGACAACCAACTTTGAGTTGTCAATTTTAAACTGGTTGGCATTTAGTCCGAGGCCAAAACTGAAACCATCGTAATTGTTGAGTTCAATGTGATATGCACCAACGGCTTCAATGCCGGTGCGTGTTATTGCGCCCCCGGTATCATCGCGCTGAAGTACTGCACCGAAAGCACTGTTTTGAGGTCCCCGCATGTGGCCGCTGGCCAGCATGGTTACCGGTGCACCTTTGAAACCCGTCCATTGATTGCGGTACGAGAGGTAGAATGGAATTTCATTTTTGGTTCCTGCAACTGCTGGATTGATAAGAAACGGATTGATTGAAAACTGTGTTCTGCGCCAGAGTTGCTGAGCATTCCCTTCGAACGAACACAATGCAACCAAAACGAAAGCGAGTGTAAATATCTTTTTCATGGTAGGTGGTCGTTTAATATTTGATGGTTACAGTTCCCATGATTACTTCCTTATCTGCTGCATAATCAATGGTGAAATAATAGTCGGCTACAGGCAGTAACTGTCCGTTGAGACGACCATCCCATTGTGAGTTGTATCCTTTCGAGCTAAACATGGTTTGTCCCCAACGGTTGAACACATTCACCTGGCACTCGGGGTAATACTCAAAACCGCCAAGCACCCACGAATCGTTGACTCCATCGCCATTGGGGGTAATTGCGGTAGCTATGAAGAAGCAACCAATGTTGGCTTCAACAAATACGGTTGCAGTGAGATTACAACCAATTTCATCTGTAACGCGCACGGTATACTCCGCGTTGGGGGCAAGGCCTACAGCAGTTGCTGTTGTCTGCAAGAGGTTGTCGTCCCATTCGTAGCTGAGCGGAGGGTTGCCATTTTGAACGGCCACAGTAGCTGTTCCGTCCAAAGCGTTCCAGCATGTTTCCGGTGATGAGGACATGGTGAGAATCATGTCGGTGATAATGTCGGGTACGATGGCCAGGGTATCGAGAATGCGGCAACCATTTTCATCGGCAAGCTCCAGGAAGAGGCTGTCTTCAGCCAATTGCGAAATTCCATAGGTAACAGAATCCAGTGGCTCAACTTCGTAATCATTCGGATCAACATAGAAGGAGAGCGCGCCGGTTCCACCGCCAACAGTAATTTCCGCCGAGCCATCATTCATTCCTGTGCAGGTAGGAGCGTCTAGAAGTATATCGATGGTAAGAGGATCGGGTTCGGTAATGGTGAATTCAGCTGAGTCGAGACAGCCATTTGCATCGATGAGGAACATCTCGTAATCGCCTGCACAAATGCCATTGATTATACCAAAAGCAGGTCCCAAAATGCTATCAGGCACAAGCAGGTATTGATAGTTTGGGGTTCCGCCTGCAGGAGTGAATTGCACAATGCCATCACAAACGCCACCGCATGAGCAGGCAATTGTGCTATCAACGCTAACCGTCAGAAGTTCGGGTTCGGTAATGGTGAAGTTGTTGGTAGCCGAACATTCATTCGAGTCGAGAACAGTTACGAAGTATTCACCAGGAATTAAGTCGGTATAGATGAAGGTACTATCGAATGGCAGATCTTCCGTGTCGTTGAGATTGATGGTGAATGGTTCTGTACCACCTTCCACATTCGACACCAAAACAGAACCATCGCCAAAGGTGTAACAGCTTACATTTTCAGTAAGGAAGTCGAACTGCAAAGGGGCGGGCGTATTGACGAATGCTGAAGCAGTTTTTTGGCAGCCATCTGAAGAGGTGATGGTAACGGTGTAAGCTCCCGAACATAGATCTGTAAATGTTGCTTCAGGTCCTGCGCACGGGAATGTGCAATTGGCTCCAATGGAAGGTGAAATGTCGTACGTGAATCCCCCCGCGCTTCCGTTCACTTCGAATAGATGAAATTCACCGTCGCATTGTGCGAAGCAAGTCACGTCGGTGGTATCAGTTAGAAAGGTTATTTCGGTGGGTTCGCCAACGGAAATGGTGTCGGTGACAATGCAGCCTGCGTTGTCTTCGATTACCACTTGATAATCT
Source organism: Flavobacteriales bacterium (assembly GCA_046075945.1). Lineage (GTDB taxonomy): Bacteria > Bacteroidota > Bacteroidia > Flavobacteriales_D > Sanyastnellaceae > JAIBBG01. The sequence goes on along the minus strand of JBJTRD010000203.1, from coordinate 2,443 downwards.
CCTGCGCACAATTCGCTCAGATTCACATCCGCGCCTTGCTCATTGATGGTGCTGATGGTAAAGGGCCCCGTGCCACCGGTTGGAGAAGTGTCCAGTATTCCATCGCAGAAGCTGAAGCACGATGCATCGGTAACAATAAGCTCATAGGTAATTTCATCGGGCTCGGTTACTTCAAGATCAAGAGACAACGTACAGTTGTTATTATCTGTAATTGTTACTGTATAAAAACCTTCATCGAGGTTTGTCAGATTGATGTTGAGTGGCGCGCTGCCTTCAATTACCTGATAGGCACTGCCGTTGCGGGTCCATTCTGCTGTTAGGTTTCCTGTTCCTCCGAAGATGGTACCGAAAATTATTCCGTCATCATCGCCAAAGCAATCAATGTTGGTTACTGTGGGATTGAAAGCCAGATCGGCCGGGCACGAAATCGAAGCTGTGGATGTAACAACGCAGTTGTTCTGGTCTTCAGCGGTGAACGTATAGTTGCCGCAAGTAAGTCCATCGACTGCTTGAGAACAGAAGAACGCCGTGCCTGCAGCATTTTGTATTGCAGTTGCGCCGGTTCCACCCGAGCATTGTAATTCAATTACACCGGCATTTTCACCAAAGCATAATTCATCGGCTGTTACAACTGCTTCGAAGAGGAATGGGTCAGGAAATGTCACGTTGAAATCGGCCGTTGTATCTCGACAACCTGCTGCATCTTCCATCGTGATGTAGAAGTTCCCTTCATTCAGATCGGTTATTTGTAAAACTCCGCCGGCATTTGAATAGGTATCAACCAAAACATCTGAAGTGGTGTAGAGTGAGTAGTTCACAGCGCCATTTCCACCGGAGTTGAGATCGAGCGTAGCCAGCTCATTTTCAAAACAGGGATTCGTAATGGTGGTGGCAGTGCTGAGTGGTTCATTCAGGCAGGGGTGCACAGCCGAGAAGCACACATTATTTTGCAGGAGCGTAGCGCCGGTAGCGTTGAGCTTATACTGCAAGTTGATACATGCATTCATATCGCCGCAGGTAGTGAATTGACCAATCAGCACACGGTTATTGTCGTCGGCATTGGTAGGCGAGTTGGGATAGTTTTGAAAACAGGAAGCCCCGAATATGGAGTTCTCATCCCAGAAAAAACTTCCGCCATCAAATATGTTCGCTGTGCCGGCCTGTTCAAAATCTGTTAACCATTGACCGCAAAGTCCAAGGTAACCTAAGTTGTCGCAACCTCCATTTCCGCTGCATGTCTGGCCAATGGTAAGGTAGGAGTCATATTCGCTGGTAGGGTAAATCGAGGTTAGGCATAGCTGATTAAAACCGAATGCGTCGCCCAGTTCGTGTTGGAAAACGCCGCAATCAAAATCGAAGTAAAGGCCATCTATTGCATCTTGCACGCAATCTGCAGGGGTTTCCTGTGCATAGATACCGGTAAGATATCCGTCACTATTCACGAATTGTGCATACACCCTGTATGTCACATAACCATTGAGGTTATGGCTGATGCCCGGATTGGTTGCGGATTCCCCGTAATCATCGTGGTGTACAATCGTTTCGATGTATATCGGTGGATTGGCCAGCTGAGCATGGATGGAATGCGCAGCCATACAACATACAGCCAGTAGAAGCCGGTAGAAATGTTTCATCGTGTGTGTTTGGTCCTTCATGGAAGTCGCCCAAATGGCAGGGCGCGTTGCCTGGCCCGGTTAAAATAGCCAAGCGGTGCGAATTTAATATACAACCGCGATTGTTGCGGCATTGATAATCAATGTAATTAACCGCTTATTCTTTAAATCTTACTGCATCTAGACCAGAGGCAGATACACCAGTTTCTTTGTTTCAAAGAATGGGTCAGAGAACCAGGATTGCAGTTGGTAGGTTTCAATGTCCTTTCCCAGTCCTTTAAGCTCCTCGGTAAGATCGCCACCTTTGAGACAGATAATACCATTGGGCAGTGCGTTTATTTGCTTGTGCGCAATTTTACCTCGGCTCCATTGCAGGATTAGTTTCATTTCGGCCACCGCCCGACTTACCACAAAATCGAATGGGCCTTTTATTTTCTCTGCACGTTCATGAATGGCTGTCACATTGGTAAGGCCAATGGCTTCGCAGATTTCTTTTACAACGAGAATTTTCTTACCGATGGAATCGGCCAGCACAAACTCTACTTCGGGATTTAGAATAGCAAGGGGAATGCCGGGGAAACCGCCACCTGTGCCTATATCGAGCACGCGCGAACCCGGAGTACACTGAAGGAATTTGTGTATGGCCAAACTGTGTAATACGTGTCGCACATACAGTTGATCCAGATCTTTTCGAGAGATTACGTTTATCTGGCTATTCCAGTGGTTGTAGAGAGGCAGAAGTTGAGCAAGTTGCCGTTGCTGCTTATCGGATAATCCTGGAAAGTAAGTGAGTACTTGCTCGGCCGATGAATCAGTAGACATCTTTGGTG
>JBJTRD010000202.1:0-2521 GCA_046075945.1 Flavobacteriales bacterium | reverse complement strand
TCCGAATGAAAGCGGCATGATGACTTCAAACCAGGTAAGGATTTCGGCCACTTTTTGGAGTGACACACCAACGAGAACGACAATTACAGAGGCTTTTCCAACAGGGTCGACTTCGCGGTATTGTTTCTGTGGTTTGAAAGGTTTTTTGAGGGTGTCGGGTTCGAGGGGTGTGGTGCGAAGTGCGAGGTGCGAAGTGCGAGGTGCGAGGTGAGAAGGGGGGGATGATTCGTCTGAAATTCGTTTTGCAGAAGGGGATTGGGTTGGTGTATTTAATCTTTCAGAAATAGTTGCAAATTCTTCATCAGGTTTGGTTGGCTCTGCAGCATTGATTGACTCGTTCTCTATGCGTCGCACTTCACCCCTCGCACCTTGCACCTCGCACTTCGCACCTCGCACTTCGCACTTCGCACTTCGTCCTTCAATATGAAATCCGGGCAAGTAGCGTCTGCGCTCAATGGAGCAGGACGCCAGGATTTCAATGACAAGAAGGAGGGAGAGGAATTTTTTCATGATGCGTGATTTTTTAACCACAGAGATTTAGAGAACACAGAGAATAAACTTTTGATGTTTTCATTGCGTTTTTGCGGTTCATTAAAAATTTTTAATGCACTATCAACTTCCCAGCGGTTTTGGCCCGCACCTCATCGAGTGTAACATCGGGGGCTAATTCCACCAGGTGAAACGCGCCGTCGTGAATGTCGAACACACCCAGGTCGCTCACAATTTTCTTCACGCAGCCCACGCCTGTCAGCGGCAAGGTACAATGGGGTAGTAATTTCGAATTACCTGCTTTGTCGCAATGTTGCATAGCTACGATGATGTTCTTGGCGGAGGCCACCAAGTCCATTGCGCCACCCATGCCCTTCACCATTTTGCCCGGCACTTTCCAGTTGGCGATGTCGCCCTGTTCGCTCACTTCCATTGCGCCGAGTATGGTAAGGTCAATTTTTTGGGCTCGTATCATTCCAAAGCTCATGGCCGAATCAAAAACTGCGCTGCCGGGAAGCATCGTAATGGTTTGTTTTCCGGCGTTGATTAGATCGGCATCTTCATCGCCTGAAAAAGGGAAGGGACCCATGCCCAACAATCCGTTTTCGGATTGCAGTTCTACCTCTATTCCTGCTGGGAGATAATTCGCTACGAGCGTAGGGATGCCTATTCCCAGATTGACATACATGCCATCTTTCACTTCTTGTGCGATGCGCCTTGCTATTCCAATTTTATCGAGTGCCATGGGGATGCTTGGTTTGAATTAAGAGCGCTGACGCACGGTGCGTTGCTCGATGCGTTTTTCGTAATTGTTGCCTTGGAAAATGCGATGCACATATACACCGGGTGTATGAATCATGTCGGGATCCAACGCTCCATCCGGAACCAATTCTTCCACTTCTGCAATGGTTATTTTTCCGGCCATGGCCATCATCGGATTGAAGTTGCGGGCGGTCATGCGAAATACCAGATTGCCCTTCGAATCGCCTTTCCAGGCTTTCACCAATGCGAAGTCTGCATCGAATGCATGTTCGAGCAAATAATTTTTACCGTTGAAATTGCGGACCTCTTTGCCGATGCCCACTTCTGTGCCTACTCCGGCGGGGGTGAAGATGGCTGGCATTCCGTAGCCCGCAGCCATACAACGTGTGGCCAGTGTGCCTTGCGGAATCAACTCAACTTCAAGTTCACCGCTCAGCATTTGACGTTCGAACTCGTCGTTCTCACCCACATAGGAGGATATCATTTTCTTCACCTGCTTGGTCTGAAGCAACAGGCCTAAGCCGAAATCGTCGACACCTGCGTTGTTGGAAATGCAAGTGAGATTTTTTACTCCCGAACGAACAAGCTGGGAAATACAGTTTTCAGGAATGCCGCACAAACCGAAGCCTCCGACCATCAGCGTCATGCCATCGGTGATTCCTTTGCACGCTTCTTCTGCGTTTTTTACAACTTTATTGATGGGCATAGTTTGACCAAGAATTATTGGTCAAAGTTAGTAGAATCGGGAGGAATAAATTCCTCGGTTTCCGTTGGGAAAAAACGGGGCTTTAGCTGATTGTCGTCAGTTGCCTGTTCCTCTTCTCCGAACAATCCATCGTAGTCATCAAGGCCAACAGGACCTTTGGGAACTGCTTCAATCCGGTCCGAGCAGTCTTTGGGAACGTCGAAGTCTTCTTTCGAAACCTCAAGGTTGCTGTCGGCATATATTTTTTTCATGTAATAACCGTAGATGGGCAGTCCGGTATTGGCGCCCTGACCAATAGCAGTGCTCGAGAAACGAACTGTAGGGTCTTGTGCTCCTACCCATACTCCTGTGACTAGGTCGGGCGTTAATCCGATGAACCAACCATCCGTGTTGTTTTGTGTGGTGCCTGTTTTACCGGCGGTAGGGTAGGAGATTCCACCGTAGGGTTTGCCTGGATTTCGCAAGCGAACGCCTGTGCCGCTTCCGCAACTACCCGACACAACGGCCTTCATCATGGTCAGCATATCATACGCAGCGCATGGATCGAGAGCCTGTTCAATTTGT
>JBJTRD010000201.1:0-2895 GCA_046075945.1 Flavobacteriales bacterium | reverse complement strand
GTGGATGCGCTGACCGAGTACTTTTTATTTTCCCATTGCTCGCGCGGCACGTCGAGCACAAGGCCACTGTCGAGTACACGTACTTTGATTGATTTCTCGTCGAGGTCGCACACGGAAGCAAGCAAACCATTGAAGAAACGGCCGCCATTGCTGTCGTTGCGCACAAACATTACCTGAGCGCCTTCCTTCAGTTCGAGCTTGAGTGGCAACGGATACATCGACTCCGGCAAATCGCCATCGATTGAAGCCTGATACATGAATGAGCTGCCATTCAGCTTGCGCAATTGTGCTGAGTTGATATCATCCGCCTTATAGTTGTGTGTGGTAAGTGTGATGATACCCTCTTCCTGCGGCTGCGCCTGATAGAACGTATTGAGCAGCGCGATGTCGTCGGTGGTAGTTTTGTTTTCGCGCAGATTGTTGAGCAAGTCTATAAAACGCTGGTCGGACTGGCGATAGATTTTATCGAGTTCGATGTATACAAACCCTTCCGATTGTAACGCCACTGCTTCAAAAAAATGGGCGCTGTGGTAGTAGCGTTTCAGCAAGCCCCATTCATGGTCTTTCACGATGGGAGGAAGTTGGAACAGGTCGCCTATCATAAGCACCTGCACACCACCAAATGCCCGCGCATAGTTACCCCGGACGCTGCGCATGCGGTAATCGATGGCGTCGAGCACATCGGCGCGGAGCATGCTTACCTCGTCGATGATGAGTAGGTCGAGACTTCGCAGCACTTGCTTCTTTGCAGCGCTGATGGGGTGTTTGCGCGAAAGTGTGAATTGCGTGTAGATGTTAGCATCGGCGCTGAACCGGCCCGAGGGTGTGCGATCCGGCAAGAAGGTACCTAGTGGCAGCTGGAACATCGAGTGAATAGTAACACCTCCCGCATTCAAGGCTGCGATGCCTGTGGGCGCCACGATGGCAAAACGCTTATGTGTGCGTTCACCCAGGCTACGCAGGAAGGTAGTCTTTCCTGTTCCGGCTTTACCCGTAAGGAAGATGTGGCTACCGGTGCTGTTTACGAAAGCAGCGGCCGTTTCTACCATGTCGCTGGTGTGCATCGTCGTTTGCATGGCGCAAAGAAAGGTACGACTATCGAAAGATGGAAGGAATAAAGTATTCCGGTTATGCGGGAATATTCCGGTTTTTGGGGACCGGGGACTGGGGACTGGGTGCTGAGGAGTGGAGACTGGGGACTGTGACTGGAGATTGGGGAGTTGCTTCGTTTGGATGGGCAAACGCGAAGGGAACTGATTTGCGAGTGGCGAATGACGAGTGGCGCGAACGACCACAAAATTGAATTCAAAAAAAATCCCGCATTACGCAGGATTAAGCGGAGAGAGAGGGAATAAGTTCCCCACCTGAACCCCACGCCACACAAGCTTTTCCGAAGCCCCGTATCACACGCGCATGCAGTGCGAAAGAAGGTAAGAGGAATAGTGGTGGTACGCAAGGGGATTTTGAGCGTGTTGAAAAATCCAATTCAGTATGCAAATTGAACAACCTATTTATTTTGACTCCACAACCTGCGGTTGCGCTTCGGATACAAAAAATTCCGGGTCTTTACTAAAAAAGCCTTTGATCAAATCACCATCACGGTATTCAAAAATGTACATTAGTCCGCCTTCATGTGTTTCTCCCAAAACAACTTGACATTCATTTCCATTTTCATCTACCACGACATCAATAATGTTACTGCTTTTATTGATTTTGACAATAGCAAATTCATATTTTAGATAGGATTCCTTCATGTTATTGAAATCAAAGGCTAGAATTAGCTTTGTTTTATGTTCATATAAATCCTTGTAAACTAATTTTCCTAATTCGATTGCTTGGGGTGTACTTAACAATGCTGAGTGTTCAAAAAATTGAGTTGTGTCCAACTTTACCGTAATAAGTTGTCCTGCCATTTTCGAAGAGATAAGTATCATAATTGTGAGAACGATGCTTTTCATGGGAAGAGGTTATTCGGGGTGAGGTATAGCTTTAATGAGCGCTTATATGACCTGCTCGATTCTTTCGCAGAAACGTCGAAAGAAAAAGTTTTAGTGCATTATCATGGAAATAATCTTGTATGGAATGATTGTGATAATTAGCTCATTATTGGTTAGCCAATATTTTTAACTAAATCGCGTATGCCAATAACAACTATCAGACTCAGTAGCCTATGCGAACTCAATTCATTGTTATATTGATTACACTCGTGTTATTGGCCTTTGGTCAACAGGTGAAAGCTTTGAAGCATGAACCAGTCAAATCAAGAACGCTCTGCGACACCATCTATTCAAGTGGTGAAGATTTGATGACTGGAGAGTGCTATTTAATCATAGATGTTATTTGCGATACCATTGAACCTGCCGATCTGTATCCAATGGGCGGGGGAGTTGGAGAGCCTTAAAGAATGTTCAGCTAATAACAACGGATATAAAAAAGGTACTTTTCAATTGCAGCCCCTACTCCGTTATGTCTGAGGTCAAATAAAAAACACAATTAAAGTATAAATGGAACGTGATGAGATCAGCTTCGTTGGTCCGCTGAGGGTCGCGGTCTCGGCTCAGCCAAGAAAAACGGGTGAGACGAAAGCCATTTTCTTACATGAAAATCAACAGGCTATACTGCTGCACTGCGGTTTCATAAAAAAAATTTGTATCGACCCTTGTCACCGCAGTACTTTCGCCGCGGAGAGATGGCAGAGTGGTCGATTGCGGCAGTCTTGAAAACTGTTGATGTGAAAGCATCCGGGGGTTCGAATCCCTCTCTCTCCGCCAACCTGATAAGGATGATGCAATCCCGCGATAGCGGGATTTTTCATTTTGGGACGGCGGCGAGTCCGCGTTCGCAGAGCGCGAGCGAGCTGGCGTGCTAAAATGAAAAAGCCGAAACGGAGTGAAG
>JBJTRD010000200.1:0-13865 GCA_046075945.1 Flavobacteriales bacterium | reverse complement strand
TTTCATTTGTCAACGGATGATGTGCAACAAAGCGGTTGTCGGCGTGCACCTCCGGACGTTCTCCCGTATTGTACCAATCCGTGAGTTGTTCCCAATCGAGGCCGCCGTTTACCGATTGATGCACATCATCCGTTGACGAATGAAATCTATTTCTGCAACGATGGGGGTATTTACAAGTTTAATGAAGAGACCATGGAATGGACAGAGCTTACAGCGGGTCTCATCATCACTCAGTTTTATCGTATTGCAGTAGCGCAAACCGACGACGAGTTTATGATTGGAGGCACACAAGATAACGGCGGAAGAAAACGTATTGCCGCCGATATGTGGGGTGCTACCAACGGAGGAGATGGAATGGAGGTGGCGATTGATTTCGAAAACGAGCAAACAATCTACACGACCTACATCTACGGGAAATTGTATCGCTCCGATGATCAATGGGATGAAATGGAGTATTACGAAATCACGCCATCCGATGCAGGCGATGGTGACTGGGTAACACCTTATGTGCTCGATCCACAAGATCCACATGTAATTGTTGCCGGTTATAGTGATGTGTTTCGTTCAGATGATCGCGGAGAAACCTGGCAGCAATTAAGTATCGACCTCACAGGCGATCAGGATCGAAAGCTCACAGCAATAGCGGTGGCACCGACCGATCAGTATACGATTTATGCAGGCCGCGCAGCCAAACTCTACATCACACACGATGCAGGTGAAAGCTGGGCAGAAGAGGCGGTGTTGTTCGGGGCCGGCACCTCCGAAATTACATCGATTATGGTTGATCCCGTGAACCCGGATGAATTGTGGGTAACCATATCAGGGTATGTAAATGGAAAGAAGGTTTTTCATTCCGTTGATGCGGGGGTGACCTTTACGAATGTCTCATACAATCTGCCGAATGTACCGGTGAATGCCTCTGTTATCGACAAGCAGAGCGAGCAGCACGATGTCTACATCGGAACGGATGTCGGCGTTTTCATTCTCGATGAAGCATCACAAACGTGGGTGTATTATGGAGCGGGACTGCCCAATACCATGGTGAGCGATTTGGAAATTCAATACAGTAGCCGCAAGCTCCGAATTGGAACGTTTGGACGTGGTGTGTGGGAAAACGATTTGTTCTCACAGCCGATTTCGAATGTTGCCACGCAGCACGTCCATTCGGCAAGTCGATTGTCGATTGCGGGAAATCCAACTTCAGATATGCTTCGCATCAACATTCACAACTCAACCAATGAGCGTGGTGAATTTGTCGTGTACAATCTTCAGGGAAATTGCGTGAGCCGCATGCAACGTACACTGCACACGGGCAATTATCAAATCACCATGAACGTGAGTGAACTTCCTTCAGGTATGTATTTGCTCGCGTATGAATCGTCCAACACACGCACCGAACCTATTCGCTTTGTAAAGCGTTAGTCGTTGCCGCGGTCTTCGCGGAAAATATCATTCATGATATCGCTGAATTCGATGCTGCTATCCATAACCGTTTTCCCGATAACTGAAAATTCGGCAAGGCCGTGCAGCACAAACTCCATCATCATCAATCGTTCTTCATCCTGAATACCGGGGCAGTATTTGTCGACCACATCTTGTAGGGCAGGCATGCTATACAGCACATGTGCATATTCATCGCGTGAGGAATCCATTAGTACTTGCACACTTTCGTTGGCAAGTTGATCGATAATGGGCGCATACGGGTTCTGAAGTTTTTTGCGCTTGATGGTTTCGGGACTCGGAAAAATTTGCGGAAACTTTTTTCGAATGGCCATTCCCAGCAAACGCATGGCGACAAACTGAGGACCTTCTTGTTCGCCTTCATATACGAGTTCGACTTTGCCGGTAATAGCAGGAACGATCGACATAAGGTCGCCCACACGCGCGTATGTTTTTTTCTCTTTGTGAATGATGGCCCTGCGCTCGGCACTGCTCACCAGGTTTTCCATTGCGCTGATGGTGAGGCGCGCAGAGACACCGCTCCTCTGATCAACGTATTCGCTTTCGCGCGCTTCGAATGCGACCATCTCCACCAGCTCGCGCAAAAACGGTGAAACGGTTACACGCTTGAGTTGATCTTTGGTGTGATGTGCTTCGAGCTCGGTTATCTCCATTCCAAGCGCAATGCTTTTTGGATAGTGGGTGATGATTTGGCTCTGAATACGGTCTTTCAGTGGTGTGATGATGCTGCCGCGATTCGTGTAATCTTCGGGGTTTGCAGTGAAGATGAACTGTATGTCGAGCGGAAGACGCAGTTGAAATCCTCGTATTTGAATGTCGCCTTCCTGCAAAATGTTGAAGAGCGAAACTTGAATGCGCGCCTGCAAATCGGGCAGTTCGTTGATGACGAAAATGCAACGATGGCTGCGCGGTATGAGCCCGAAGTGAATGACGCGTTCATCGCTGTAAGGCAGTTTTAGGTTCGCAGCTTTAATAGGGTCGATGTCGCCAATCAAATCGGCCACACTCACATCGGGTGTTGCGAGTTTCTCTACATAGCGTTCCGAACGATGCATCCAGCGAATGGGTGTGAGGTCGCCATGTTGCTCTACCAAATCGCGCGCTGCTTTGCTGATGGGTTGCAATGGATGGTCGTTGAGTTCTGTGCCGGCAATACACGGTGTCCATTCGTCGAGCAGCTCGGTGAGGGTGCGTGCAATGCGCGTTTTTGCTTGTCCGCGTAATCCCAGCAGGTTGATGCTGTGTCCGCTGAGAATGGCCCGCTGCACATCGGGAAGTACCGTTTCATCGTAACCTACAATGCCTTTGAACGGATTGCTGCCACGCTCCATATGACGAATGAGGTTGGAGCGCAACTCCTCGCGCATGGTTTTTACGGAATGGCCTGCGTGCTTCAGTTCACCAAGCGTTTGTATTTCGGGTTGTTTCATGTGTTCGTTGCGTTACATTTTTTTCTTACGGTTGCGCTCGTAATCGCTGAGTATGCTGTCGCCCAGGCCGTCGAGACCGGTAAAGAGCGCCTTGCCGCCATTGGCCTCGGTAAAATCTTCAATGAATTGTTGCAGGTAATTATCCTGCGCAATCATGAAGGTGGTAATCGGAATTTTTTTCTTTCTGCAGGCACGCGCCAGGTTGAGACACTTGCCTGTGATGTAGGGATCGAGTCCGAAGGAGTTTTTGTAGTACTGTCCGTTTTCTTTCAGGCAGGAAGGCTTGCCATCGGTGATCATAAAAATTTGTTTGTTGCCTGAGCGCTTGCGACGCAGTATTTCCATGGCAAGCTCGAGACCAGCGACCGTGTTGGTATGGTAGGGCCCCACTTGCAGGTAGGGGAGGTCTTTCACACTCACTGGCCACGCATCGTCGCCAAATACCACAATATCGAGCGAGTCTTTCGGGTAGCGCGACATGATGAATTCGGAAAGCGCCATAGCGACTTTTTTCGCGGGTGTGATGCGGTCTTCACCATACAATATCATGCTGTGTGAAATGTCAATCATGAGCACGGTCGATGCCTGTGCGAGGTATTCGGTCTCGAATACTTCCAGGTCATTTTCCGTGAGCATAAAGTCTTGAATGCCATGCGCTATCTGGGCATTGCGCATCGATTCGCTGAGGAGAATTTGATCGGGCTTATCGCCAAATACAAAGGGTCGGCGCAACTCCGTGGCTTCATCGCCGGCGCCTGCAAGTTTTGTTTTGTGATGGCCTTGTTGCGATTTCTTCATTTTCCCAAACAACTGATCCAGGTTACGCTGGCGCAACGCCTGCTCGCTTTTGGCCGTGATAGCACTTCCTTTTCCCTTTCCATTGCCTTTTCCGGCCTCGTATTTTTCACGTAAATACCCTTTCCGTTTCAGCTCTTGCTCGAAATCGTCGCGGGTGTAAGTGTCGGAAAACAGGGGGCGCTGACGATCGATTTCTTCCATGAAATCGAGCGCCTCATTTGGATCACCGCTGGTATAGTTGAGCAGCTCAATAAAGAGCGGCAACAACTTGTCGAACGGTGTTCGTTTGTCTTCTTCAGGAATGTACCGATGGAATTCAACCCCAATCATGATGCAACAACAACTCGGAAGCACAAAGGTTGGTTCTTTGTGAAAGTACTAGGGGCGAGGGGCGAGGAGGCCGATAGCTATCTATTTGCTGTTGGATTCTTTCTCGGCTTCTTCTTTTTCGGCGATGATGGGTGCGAGATCTTTTGCCTGCAGGTTTTGGAAGAACTCACTTTCCTCCATGGAAGGAAGAAGGAACAACGAAAAATTGTAGATAGGTTCGTAGAAGTAGGAGTGTTGCCTTTGCTTTTCGGGAAGCCAGCCGTATTTGCGGTCGAGCGCATTGAACAGCACGAACAGGGTGCTCAGAAAAAGGAGTGTTTTTGTGAGTGAAAAGAACGCTCCGCCAATTTGGTTCCAGCGCTCTGCACCGCCGGCGCTGACCGTTTGAGTGATGAGTTTTCCCAGAAAAAAGAGTCCAACAAAGACCAGTACCAGCACCACCACAAAAGATATGATGGGCAAATTGTCGGAGCTCATTTCAAACTTGGTGCGCAGGAAATTGGCCATCCAGTCGCTCAGATGCACTCCGGCGTAAAGGCCCACGAAAAGAGCGAGCATCGAAAAAACTTCCATCACAAAGCCGTTGCGCCAGCCGCGCCAAATGGCCAGGCCGATGGGAATGAGCAGTACCAGATCGAGATAGCTTACCATAGTGAGCAAGGTAATTTTTAGATGCATGAGCATACGTCCCGGTTGCTGAAGTTTTGAACATGCTTTGTTTGAGTGAGTATACTTGCCTGGACCTGGGGACAGCGTGCGTTTTTTGGAAATCCGGAAAAGGGAAGCGATTTTGAGTAAATTTGCTACTCATTTTATGATAGAGACACTTGTATCCTCCAAAACGCGCATCAAGTTGCTGATGAAGTTTTTTCTCAACAGCAGCAATAGCGCCTATCTGCGAAATCTGGAAGATGAATTTGGAGAGTCGACCAATGGTATTCGTATCGAGTTGAATAAGTTCGAGAAGGCCGGTTTTCTGGAGTCGCACCAGGAAGGAAATAAGAAGATGTTCAAGGTGAATACGAGCCATCCGCTCTATTCAGATTTGAATTCTATCATCATGAAAATGACCGGCCTCAACCACGTGATAGACTATGTGCTAAAGCGTATTGGCGATTTGGACAAGGTTTATCTGGTTGGGAAACTTGCACAAGGCAAGGACACCGGCATCATCGATATTGTGTTGGTGGGTGACCGTATCGATAAAACGTTTCTTATTGAGCAGATCGAAAAGGCAGAGAGGAAAATTGGAAAGAAAATACGCTATGTTCATTTCGAAAGTAAGGGATTTAGTTTGGAAAATATAGCGGAGCCCGATATGCATCCGCTGTTGCTTTGGAGCAAGTAGAACAGTGCAATAATTGTAAGAATCTATTGACCGAATACCATGAATGTGAAAGTTTACTCGGCGTCGAACAGGGAATCACTACCGAAGATGATTGCTGCAATCGGCAAGGGAATGGTCGAAGGCCATTCGTTGGGTATGCGTTTGTTCAAGCGCGACTTAAAGGCAGGTTTTGAAGCATCGATGCTTGGCTATTTGTGGACTATTCTGCCATCACTCGCGGCTGCCGGGTTGTGGATTTTTCTCAATCACCAGCGCGTTATCAAAGTAGCACCAACCCCCATTCCATACCCTGCTTTTGTATTGATTGGAACAACCATTTGGACACTTTTTTCAGAGTCGCTGAACAGACCCATACAACGTTATAAGACGGCGATGTCGATGATGGTGAAATTGAATTTTCCACGCGAAGGTTTGGCGCTGGCTGCCTTGTACGACATGCTTTTCGGTATGGTCCTCAAGCTGGGTGTGCTCATGATCATACTGGCTTTCTTGGGCATAACCCCCACGTTGTATTGGCTGGTTGTAATTCCATTGCTTGTGGGAGTTGTCTTTTTTGGATTAGCCATTGGCTTATTTATAACACCCTTCGGAATTCTTTTTAATGATATCGCAAAAGGGATCAATCTCATTCTCCCGTTTTTAATGTATTTGTCGCCGGTGGTCTATCCATTGAGTCGCGATTCGTTTTTAGGAAAGATGCAAGTGTTTAACCCTGTTGCCCCCCTTATTGAGGGCGCGCGAGCAGTGATAGCCGGTTTGCCATACGAGATGTTTACGCCTCTATGGATTTGGACAGGAATATCCTTCTTATTTTTTGCGCTGGGATTATTGATGCTGCGCATTGCATTACCCATCATTGTTGAACGCTCAGGAAGTTAATACGATATGAATACGGCGGAAAAGGAAGTACTCGTTAAGGTGGAGGGAGTTTCGAAAAAGTTTTGCAAAAACTTGAAGCGAAGCCTCGTTTATGGCGGTTCCGATATCGTGAAGGGATTTTGTGGCATCGAACGATCATCTGACCTGAGGAAAGATGAATTTTGGGCGCTCAATGATGTAAGCTTTGAGGTGAGACGCGGTGAGTGCATTGGCTTGATAGGCCACAACGGCGCCGGAAAAAGCACACTGCTGAAGTTGTTGAATGGATTGATACTGCCCGACAAGGGCACCATAGAAATGCGCGGCAAAGTAGGTGCGCTAATTGAATTGGGTGCCGGCTTCTCTCCAATGCAAACCGGGCGTGAAAACGTTTACAACAACGGCGCCGTGCTTGGTTTTACAAAAGAAGAAATCGATAGCAACTTCGATAAAATTGTTGAGTTTGCCGAACTAAAAGACTTTATTGATACTCCCGTTCAGAACTACAGCTCGGGCATGAAGGTGCGCCTTGGTTTCTCGGTTGCTGCGCAAATGAAACCCGACATTCTGCTAATAGACGAAGTGCTTGCCGTGGGTGATATGGGTTTTGTGCTGAAGTGCTTCAAACTCATTGACACGATTCTTCCGAATACAGCTTTGATTTTTGTGTCGCACAGCATGCAAATGGTGGGGCGAATTTCCAGTCAGATTGTTTTATTGAATAAAGGTCAGGCGAAGTACCAAGGCCCCGATGTGGCAAGAGGAATCGATGCATACTATAGCCTGTTCAAGTCTGCCGACAACCCCGACAAGGTGTTCGATGACCAGAGCCTAGAACTACTGGAATCGCGCATGGAGGATAAGGCCTTGAAGGATGGCTATTACGATGTGAAATGGAATGAATCGGTAACGGTCGAATTCCGACTAAGGGCACTTAAAAAGATAATGCGGCCTACTATCTATCTGGCCTTCTACGACAATCGCAACCGAGGAGTTGCCGAGGCTATGACCATAGCAAGGGCTTCAGGAGCAGAACTTCAGGAACAGGAGATTTTTACTTGTAAAGTCAGATTGAATAATGTGTGCCTTACGCAGGGTCTCTACAGTGTTACATTCACTGCATCTGCTGCCGTCAGCAAAGAGCCTATGCTGAAAATGCACAAGGCACTGAAAATTCATTTGTCGGACGACTCACAGCTTTGGACTTCCTATAAAATAAATACAGAAATAATTGAGTAACGAAATGACTTATTTATCATTTGAGCAATACACAGAGCTCGTACAAAAATTAAACGGTGGTCACTGGACGAAGGCCACGATAGCAACTCGGTGGGATTATCATTTAAAGGCGATTGAGTTAATTAAGTCGTTGGAAGCACAGGGAAGCAGAACGGTGCTTGAAATGGGTACGATGGGGGTGAAATGTGTTGCCGAATCGGACACGATTGATTTTTTGGAAAAGTGGGATTTCGAAGGAAAACAGCCCACGTATCCGCATGATTGCAGAAATTTTCCGTGGCCGGTTGAAACAGGTAGTTATGATGTTTTTGTTTCACTGCGCGTGTTTCAGCATCTGCAGCCCGTCCAGAAGGAAGCGTTTCTGGAAGCCAAGCGCATTGCCCGCAATGTTATCATCGTAGTCCCAAGAGCATACAACAATCAGCTTATTCCGGACTCTAAGCCCATTACCTATAAGGACTTTCTTGATTTCAACGGTGGTGTTCACCCCAATGTGTTTCTGCCCACCAAGTTTGGTGATTTGTATTTATGGTGTGCCGACAATCCTTCATCACTGAACATCGAAAATTTATTTAAGGACATTAACCAGGATGGGCCCAAGACGAAGGTGGTGACTGAGTACGTCGGTATTGGTTCTTTGTTTATCAAACTGTATCGCCGACTGAGAAAATAAACACCCATGCGCTCGCGTTTTAAATCGCTTTATACCCGGCTTTTTTCGAACACCTCAAAAGGACTCGAAAAGTTTGCGATGCCACGCGAAAAAGTTATTGTTGAGTTCATTGGACCCCCGGGCGTTGGCAAGACAACCCTTAAAAATGCGGTATTGCAACATATTCAATTGCATCTGCATGATAAGGCGGAGATTAAGTATTTAAAAAATGGGGTTAGCGACAACCGGCCTTTTTGGCAATTGTTGCGACAAAAATTGGAGCGGGTGGAAGCGCTGGTATCGGGCGAACGCGATCGTTTTAGGGCGCTCGACTTTTTTATTCGCGAGGTTAAAATTGAAAGCGAAATGCACAGGAATCCTCATCATTCCTACATTCTGGATGAGGGGTTGTGTCATAATTTTAATTCGGAATTACTCTCGCTCACAGATGATAGTTTTTTGCGTTGTATCGAGAATCGATGGATTATTTATTTGCGCCCCGAGAATCCGAAAGCTATTGTTGAACGGCTTATTCAACGAACGCAGTCAACGAATCAGATAGTTTTTTATCACCAAGGCAAAGCACCCGATGAACTCGAAAAATTGACGTTGCAGTCGTGCGAAAACCTGGATCGGTTTATTGATCGATTTAAAAAATTATCGTCGAATCTGCTGATACTAAACGCCGATGATTCGCTTGAAAATAATAGGAACGCCACCATAGGGTATATTATGAAACTAGCTTGAACGATGCGATGATACAAGTAACAAAAACATATTTACCTCCGCTCGAAGAGTATATGGCGCAGGTTAAGCGGGCATATGACAATGTGTGGCTGACAAATCGTGGAGAGTTGGTGCTTGAATTAGAACAAAAGATTTCGGATTATCTGGGTTTGTCGGACTCGAAAATGATTTGCATGAACAACGGCACGGTGCCACTGCAAATCGCTCTCAAAATCTTGGCGAATGGCGGTGAGGTAATAACCACACCGTTTAGTTATGTGGCCACCACGGCGTCGATAGTTTGGGAGAATTGCACCCCGGTATTTGTGGACATACATCCGGAATATTTCACCATGGATGAAACACTTATTGAAGCCGCGATAACGGAACGAACAACATGTATTTTGGCTACGCATGTATTTGGAAATCCTTGCAACGTCGAAGAAATTGATCGGATTGCAAAAAAGCATGGAGTGTATGTGATTTATGATGCTGCCCATTGCTTTGGTGTGAATTACAAGGGCAAGAGCATATTTGAATACGGCGATGTCAGTACATGTAGTTTTCATGCCACCAAACTTTTTCATACCGGTGAAGGGGGCGCAGCATTTTGCAACGACCGTGATCTCTTTCACAAGATTTTCTACAGCCATAACTTCGGCCATAATGGTCCGCTCGATTTTCATGGCCTGGGCATTAATGGAAAAATTTCGGAGTTACAGGCAGCGATGGGATTGGCTGTTCTTCCGCATATGCACGAGATTCATACAAACAGAAAGGCATTGGTTGATTTGTACACAGATATTCTTGGTAGTATGAAGTCAGTCGATTTGATGCAAGTTCGTCAGGGTACAGAATGGAATTATAGCTACTTTCCCATTGTTCTGGATAGCGAAGAGACGCTGGCAAGAGCGGAAAACTTGTTGCTGCAGCAGGAGATAAAACCTCGCCGATATTTTTATCCTTCTCTGAATATTTTGCCTTTTGTTGAAGTGAAAAAAATGCCCGTTTCAGAAAGTGTTTCTCGGAGAATTTTATGCCTGCCGTTATTCAGTGATTTAGCTATGGCCGACGTGATAAGGATTTGTGAATGCATCAAGGCCGCTCAGAAATAGAATGCTGAAAATGGGAAAAAACCAAAATGAATGAGGGGTTACGGAGATAGGTAATTTGGGGTTAATGTTATGAAACTGATAATCATCTATACAGGCTATAATCAAAGAGCGGTGATTGCTTTTATGCGACTTGCAAAGGCTATCAACTTACCTGTTGCATTGATTGCAAAATCCCCTGAAGACACCATTTTCCTGACGGATTATAAATCGGACGTTTTTATTACTCGTGCGAATCCCCGGCTTGACGTTGAAACTATTATCGAACACGTTTCATTAGCACGCGAAAAATTTGGATGCGAATCGATTTTCATCCTTCCTACTACCGAGTTCCTGAATCGTACGATGTTGGCTAATCGCACCATTTTGAAAGATCATGGAATTCAATTCGGATTGTGTGAAGAGGAGCTTTATTGCAAACTTTCAGATAAGGTGAGATTTACGGAATTCTGTCGCAGTTACAATATTCCGGTTCCGCAGGAAAGCGAAGAGCCTTTCGGGGAGTTTCCTCAAGTGGCAAAGCCAAAACACTATTTATCCGACAACTATGCATTAAAGCCGGTGATTTTGAATACACTGAAAGACTTAGAGATTCTATCTGCGACGGGTAAAATGGACAGTTATTTCTTTCAGCCATATATCACGGGTTCTAGTATTTATTTATTGTTTTATTTCAAACGGGATGGCTCTGTTAGAGTTTATTCGCAGGAGAATTTATTGCAGGAACCCGATGGTGGTTCTATTATTCTGGCAAAGTCAAGTACCCATTTTGAGGAATTATCTGTGGTTAAGGAATACGAGAAAATGCTGAGGGAGTCGGGCTTTTTTGGTCTTGTTATGGTCGAGCTGAGAATTCACAATTCAATTCCGTATATGATTGAAGCCAACCCACGTTTTTGGGGTCCATCCCAGTTGGTTATCGACTCGAATATGAAACTCCTGGAGGATTTCCTGATAGATAATCAATTGTGTACATTTGATTTTCCGGATAAACCTTACAAGAACTCGGTTTATTATTTCTGGTCGGGCGGCATGCGAAATGCTTACTTGGCCGAAAAGGAAGTAAAGCACCACCAATTTCAATCCGATAGTTTTATCAGAGATTATTCAACTTTATTGGAATCGGAAGTGTACTTTAGAAATGACACCATTAAAGTCTATTACAACGAGAACAAATGATTAAGGAAAAGCTTACAAGATTATACGCAAATACCAGCAAGCACTCGAATTATCAGCTTTTGCCTGCGTGTTTGGAACCCTATGTATCAACCGATGAAATCAGCGTCAATTCACGTTTTGAGTTGGAACGCCTAAACTACGTTCTCAGCAATATCGATGTGACGGGAAGGTCTATTGTCGACATAGGCGGAAATACAGGATTCTTCGGATTCGAACTTCTGGAGCACGGAGCTAAATCAGTTCTCCATATTGAGGGTAACTCCCAACATGCTGAATTTGTCGATACAGCCGCTAAAGAGCTCAACAAACCTATCGCGGTGATTAACCGATATCTAACATTTACAGATGGTTCTGAACTGCCCGCCAAATCGGATGTAATTCTCGCCTTTAATGTGTTGCACCATTTGGGTGATGATTTTGGAGATAAGAATTTATCCATGCAGGCGGCCAAGGATCTCATGAAGAGTGCAATAGCTTACTTCCACGATAAAACGGATTTGTTGGTGTTCCAACTTGGTTTCTGCTGGAAAGGTGATCGCAATATGTTGCTGTTCCCAGGCGGAACGAAAGCAGAACTCATTGACTTCGTCAAGGATGCAATTTCAAACACCTTCGAAATTCAATGCATAGGTGTTGCAGATGTAGTTGATGGAAGTACCGTATATCAACATTTGAATGATAAGAATATCGCCAGAAGAGATGATTTGGGTGAGTTCAGAAACAGACCAATTTTTATTCTTAAGAGCATAAAGCAATGACGTTCGATCGATCACAGGAACTGGATTTCTTAAATAGCCTCGTCGCTGACTACAAAGATCAGTCACCATACAGTCGCATTAAGAAGGACATTATTCAGAACTTGATTTTAAAATCAACAAGCAATGGGCAAAGCATAAAGGTCCTTCAGCTGGGTTGCTCTAATGGATACGAATCTGATTTTCTGGTTAAGAACTTCGGGGATGTTACCATTGTCGACGGCTCATCGTTATTTATCGAGAAACTTCAGAAGGATAACTCGAGTAAGTCTGTGAAATATGTTCATGCGCTTTTCGAAGATTTGCTTGGTGTGCTGGATGAGAAGTATGATGTAATTTGTTGTAACTACATACTCGAGCATGTTTATGATAGCGGCGATATTCTTCGAATACTCCGGAATATGTTAACTGAAAACGGTTATTTGTTTGTTGTTGTACCTAACGCGAATGCACTATCGAGACAGATTGCCTGTGAGATGAAATTACTGGTCAACCTAACCGATTTGACAGAAAATGATTTGCGGCATGGCCATAGGAGGGTATATACTTCTACCACATTGCGCGAAGAAGTGGCCGCAGCAGGATTTGAAATCGTTCAAATGAAGGGAATTGTCCTGAAAATTTTGGCCGACTTCCAGCTTAATAAGTTATTGACCGATGGGTTTTTAACCCAGGAACACATCGAAGCCATGCAGCGACTTGCTGAAAAACCTGAAAACTTTGAGCTTTCCGATTCTTTGTTTGTTCAGCTAAAAGCCTCGTAACATGTACGAACCTTTGGTTTCAATCTCTTGTATCACCTTTAACCACAGTCTTTACATCCGAAATTGTTTAGACGGGTTGATCAATCAGAGAACGAACTTCGATTTCGAAATTTTAATCCACGATGATGCTTCGAATGATTCAACTCAGGAAATTATACAGGAATACGCAGCGCGATTTCCAGATAAAATATTTCCGGTATATCAGCAGGAAAATCAATACCGAAAAGGCGTTCGTGGCATCATGGCTCGCTTCAACTTCCCCCGAGCACGAGGAAAATACATAGCCTTGTGCGAAGGGGATGACTATTGGACAGACCCCGATAAGCTTCAAAAGCAAGTCGATTTTTTGGAGGCAAATCCGGAGTATGTTTTATGCTTTCATCGCGCACAGGTGCTTGTGAACAACGAATTAAAACCCGACCCTCTTGAAGAGCGCTTCAATAAAATTAGTCAACGACCCATTCGAAAAATGGACCTGCTTCAACAAAGCAACTTCATACAAACACATTCAGTCGTATTTCGAAATGTTGTGAGTGAATTTCCAACCGAATTCAAGAACTCGCCCGCAGGCGATTTGCTGCTCTATATTGAATTGGCAAATCATGGCTTCATACATCGAATGGACGACGTAATGGGCGTCTACCGCATGGGTTCAGGAGTTTATTCAACACTTGATCCTTTTAATTTGAAGAAACAAAAGCTGAAATTGGAGATTGCAATTGTTTCCATGTTGAATGCTGAGGATGAAAAGGAGGTGGTCATTAAAAAAATCTTTCAGACTCTTGATCAAATGAAAAATCCGCTTGCTAAGGTCAATATTTATGAATCACTGAAGGACGTCGTCTCGTATAAATTAATTTTTGAAATACTCGTGTATAAGTTCAAATCTCGATTCGGCTTAATCCGAAAAGAACAAGCCGATTCATAATATCTTACCCGCCATGAATCGCTTTACACAGCTGGAGCTTAATCGACACACATTGGATATTTATTACGCCAGGACTTCGATTTTTCGTGCAGTAGATGATGCTTCCAACGATATGAGAGGAACGCTACTCGATATTGGTTGTGGCAAAATGCCTTATCGAGAGCACATCATGGCGAAGTCTAAACTGTCTTCTTATGTTGGCTTGGATATCGATGCTGCATTGCAATATGATGCCAAGGTGAAGCCCGATTTTTTCTGGGATGGTTCGCGCATGCCTTTCGAGGA
>JBJTRD010000199.1:0-3005 GCA_046075945.1 Flavobacteriales bacterium | reverse complement strand
GGTCAGCCAACAGGAAATACCGGAGGTCAGGATGCTGAAGTAACAGATGTGGATTTTGAAGAAGTCAAGGACGACAAGAAGTAAGTATCCAAGTAATACGATTAAAAGAAGGCCCAATTTCGGGCCTCTTTTTTTGCCGTTATATTTGATTCAATTAATAAAACATTTTCCTATGCTCAAGGAATTTAAACAGTTCGCACTTCGCGGTAACCTTATCGACATGGCCGTGGCCTTTGTGATGGGAGCTGCTTTCGGTAAAATCGTATCGGCCTTCATCGATGGTATGGTCATGCCGTTGGTTGGGTTAATTCAAGGTCGCGATTTTTCCAATTTGTATTATCCACTTTCCGAAAATGTACGCAAAGCCCGTGAAGCTGCCGAGGCAGCAGGCGGCGGATTATCGCTTGATAAGGCCAAGGAAATCGGGCCGGTAGTGGCCTATGGAACATTCATAACGCTCACCATCGAATTTGTGATTGTTTCAATCATCATGTTTCTGGTAATAAAGGCCATGAACAAGCTGAGAAGAAATGAGCCCGCTCCTGAACCGGAAGTGACTCGTTCAGAGCAACTGCTCGAGGAAATTCGGGATGCACTCAAGAAATAATGGTATTTCCTGTTCGTCCTGAAAACCATCGGGCGATGTGGTTGTTATGATTCCCGAAAGCAACGAATGACGAAAAGGACTGCGACCATAACATTGGCGTGCATTACACTGGCAAGTGTACTGTGTGTTTGGCTGGCTTCCGGTTTGAAATTCAGTTACGATTTTGAGGCCTTCTTTCCGCAGAACGATCCGGAAACAGATTTCTACATCGACTTTCGGGAGAACTTTGAAACAGACAACGACTTCTTCATTGTAGTACTCGAGAACCAGGGCAGTGTTTTTAATGCTGATTTTCTTAAAAAGGTCGATAGCCTAAATACGCGATTAAGCGAGGTTGATAATGTAGTGGCCGCTGTTGGCCCAACCCGACTTACACGCTATGTGCGCGACCCCGCGTTGGGACAGGTTATGTCGCTGCCCATGTTGCGCTGGAACGAACCGGAGAATTTTAGCATCGACTCTACAGAGATTGCCGGGGCAACAGGTATGTTGGGTTATTTCTTCGCTGAAGATTTTCAATCGGTTGCTATCAATATCCGGCACACCGAGAAACTCTCGAAACAAGGGTGTGACCAGCTCTCCCTCGATATTGAAGAGGTAGTAAAATCTTTCGACTTTCCGAAAACGCACTTGATTGGTCGCGCACTGGGTCAACGGTTGTATGTAGAACTCATGATCCAGGAACTGATACTCTTCATCTCGCTCAGCTTACTGCTCACAACCATTTTTCTGTTCATCGCTTTCCGCTCGGCGTGGGGCATTATCATTCCCACGCTCGTGGTATTGATTTCCATTCTTTGGACGCTTGGATTTATTCGCATTCTCGGCAACGACCTCGATTTGATGCTCACCATCTTGCCGACCATCATTTTTGTGGTAGGCATGAGCGACTCCGTGCATGTGCTCACGAAGTACATGCAGGAATTGCGCAACGGACGAGAGAAGCGTGAGGCCATTCGATATGCTTTTAAGAGTATTCGCCTTGCAACATTCCTTACTGCGCTGACCACCTCCATCGGATTTCTTACACTGGTACTCTCGAACATCGAACCTATAAGTAAGTTCGGAATCTATACCTCGGTTGGTATCATGCTCGCGTATGGCTTGACCTACACCATGCTCCCGGCGATATTGTTTTTAGCGACACCCAAGCGTCTCTATCATTTCGCTTCTTCCGACGATTTCTGGACAGCCAAGCTGCACGCTGCATTGCGTTGGATTATCCGGAGGCGACGCGCGGTGATTGTAGGTGCAGTCATTATATGCGGAGCGAGTGTGTTTGGTATAATGCAGGTTGAAGTAGATAACAAGATGCTCGAAGATTTGCGCGACGAGCATTTGCTCAAGCAGGAATTCTTTTTCATGGAAGATCATTATTCGGGGTGTCGGCCATTTGAAATGGCTGTTATGCTCGATAAGGAGGGGCAGCTCAACGACCCCGCATTTCTGCATGATATGGATACGCTCCAGCATTGGCTGACGCATGTATATGGTGTAGGAAGTTTGCTTTCGTACAATGAGATTTTGAAAAACGCTAATCAGGCAATGAACGCCGGTGTTTCCGATTTTTTTGTCGTTCCATCCGATAGCTCTGAGTTGCGCAGGCTCAATAAATTCTTGGCGCGTAAGGACGTGTCAGAGGTTGTCAAATTACATTACAACGATGAAAAGCGTGTGTTGCGAATAGCAGGGCGTATAGGAGATTTTGGAAGAATTCACTACGAAAATTTGAATACCGACCTCGATCGATTTATCGCGGCCAATTGCCATACACCGTTCAAGTATAAAGTAACCGGCACGGCGCATTTGATTGATCTGAATAATCGTTACCTGGTTGAAAACATGGTGTGGGATTTATTGCTTTCCATGGTGGTCATAGGCTTGATTATGGGCATTGTTTATCAATCACCGAAGATGATCTTGCTGACCATCATTCCGAACCTCATTCCACTGGTCATCGTGGGGGGTATCATGGGTGCCATGGGTATTCCTCTAAAAGTAAGTACGTCTATTGTGTTCAACATTGCTTTTGGTATCGCGGTGGATGATACGATTCACTTTCTCGCCCGCGTGCGCACATTTTTACGTGAGGGGCTATCGCCTATGTATGCAGTGAAGCGCACGTTTCTCACCACCGGCAAGGCCATGGTCGTAACTACGCTCATTTTAAGTGGCGGCTTCCTCACATTGATACTCTCTGATTTTCTGGGAACGTATTACATCGGGCTGCTCATCAGCCTAACACTCTTTGTTGCTTTGATTGCAGAGATGCTGATATCGCCGCTGGTGATTTTCTATTTCTACAGGAGGAAGGGGTGAGAATGCAGGATCACAGGAGGATAGGATTATAGGGGGGACGCCGAGCACTCATTCTCATAATGTTTCTCGCTCGCCCTCT
>JBJTRD010000198.1:0-3486 GCA_046075945.1 Flavobacteriales bacterium | reverse complement strand
ATTCATCGACACCCTCATTCAAACCATTACAGGCAGCGCTGCAGAAGGATTCGACACTACCTATTCCAAAAACAAGTTCACCAATGTTCAGTATGGCGCTTATGTGGGTGCCGAGAAGAAACTCAACAACAAGTGGATTTTTGGTGCTACACTGCGCGTCGATAAAAACCAGAATTTTTTACCGGTTATTTCGCCTGCTGCTTCCGTGGTCTATTCCCCTCGCAAGGATCATTACTTGCGTTGTTCATTCACCAGTGCATTACGCAATCCAACGCTGACCGATCAATACCTGAATCTCAACGTGGGCCCGGCCATTCTTCGAGGAAATTTGCAGGGAGTGGATAGTTTGATAACCGTGGCATCATTTAGCGAATGGCGCGACACACAAAAAGCTTCTTCTCTGCGCTATTTCAGCATAGATCCCATACGCCCTGAGCAAGCGCAGTCGATTGAAGTTGGCTACCGGGCTACACTGGCCGAGCGCGTATTCCTCGATGTCTCGGCCTTTGCTACCTTCTACCAACATTTTATCGGTTATCGAATAGGCATCGATGCACCATTCGATACCAATGGTCAAATATTGAATTTATCGCAAATAAAAGTATATCGCTATGCTGCCAATAGCTCAAGCGACGTTGTAACTCAGGGAGCCAATGTGGGAGTGAACTATTATTACTGGAAGCAACATGCTGTTACAGGCAATTACTCGTTCAATAAACTGGCTATTAAAGATGATTCAGACCCCATCATTCCGGCCTTTAATACGCCGCTGCATAAGTTCAATGTAGGACTGAATGGTCGTGAGCTTTGGCCAAACGCTGTCGGCAATACATGGGGATATGCATTGAACTACAAATGGGTCGATACCTATTTCTGGGAAGGTTCTCCGCAGTTTACAGGACCTGTTCCTTCTTTCTCATTATTGGATGCTCCGGTGAATTACACGCTGAAGAAATCCGGATTGAATTTCAAGGTGGGATGCGCTAATCTGCTCAACAATCTCCACATCGAGGCTTATGGAGGCCCGCTCATTGGACGCATGGCATTTGCTGCGATTCAATACGAATGGGCTAAAAAGTGATTTGCCAACCGCGTTGTTTAAAAGTAGAGGCCTTGGTAAGGTTTTGCTCGTAGATTTTTTATAGCTTGGCCTTCAAATCACACATAATTAATTTTTAACCATGAACAGAATTTCTACTTTGCTACTGGCAATTGCCATTGTTGCATGTTCGGGTGCGAGTGCTCAGCGATACCTCTCAGAGGTGTTTACTGATGTAACGGTGCAGTCCGACATGATGTATGGCATCAATGCTACCGTGCTTGCGTACCCTCAATTGGGGCAAGCTATTCCACAACCATTGATGATGGACGTATACTCACCAACCGGTGATACCGAAACCAATCGTCCTGTGGTACTCTATTTTCACACGGGTAATTTCTTACCAACCCCTCAGAACGGCAGCCCAAGCGGCACGAAGACCGATTTGAATGTGGTTGAAATGTGCTCACGTCTTGCGCGCATGGGCTATGTGGTGGCATCATGCGACTATCGCCTCGGATGGAATCCGGTTGCTACAACACAAGAGGAACGTGTGTACACGCTCATCAATGCAGCATATCGCGGCGTGCAGGATTGCCGCACTGCTATTCGATTCTTCCGCAAGACGGAGGCAGAGCTCGGCAATCCGTATGGTATTGATCCAAGCCGCATTTGTGTATGGGGGCAGGGCACCGGCGGATACATTGCATTTGCATCTGCTACAATCAATGCGTACGCTGATATTGCTATTCCGAAGTTTACACAACTTCTTGAAATACCCGCTGGTTCAGGAAATTTCGTACCTGTTCCAATGGTATTAGAAGCAGTTAATGGCGATATCTACGGAACCTCAGTAGGTATCAACCCGAATGATGGTGACACGCTGTGTTACCCCAACCACGTGGGGTATTCTTCCGATTTCAATGTGATGGTCAATATGGGCGGAGCTTGTGGCGATAGCTCATGGGTTACTTCGGAAGATGTTCCTATGATTTCGTTCCATGCACCAACCGATCCCTTCGCTCCATACAACATCGGAACGGTAATCGTTCCCGGCTTTAATCTGCCTGTTGTAGAGGTAAGCGGAAGCTATCACGTTCAACAAATGGCCGCTGCTTTCGGTTTGAACAGCTCATTTGCTGGCGCTGATGCCTTAGGCGATCCATACACAGTGCAGGCGAATGCATTCAATAATGGTTACACAGGTTTGTACCCGCTCAATCGTCCGGCAGGGTCAGAAGCTGATAGCGCGCCGTGGGAATGGTGGACAGCCGACAACCCCAATAATAGCAATGGTCTGCTAACCAACCCGGATATGTCGGAGATGAAGGGCATGACCTACCTCGATACTATTCAGGGATATGCTGCTCCGCGCATCATGTGTGCGCTTGATTTGGCCGGCAGTCCTTGCGACCCCAACTCGGTTCTTGAAACGGAAGTAAGTATGAAGGTATTCCCAAACCCATCTCAAGGTTTGTTTTCAATCCAGTTGGGAAATCAGGAAACGATTCGCCTGATGGAGGTATTCGATATGATGGGCAAGCGCGTATTGACTTTCAACCCGAATGCAAGCTTTACAACGATCGATTTGACGTCGGTTCCGAACGGAATGTTCACCATTCGAATGAAAACCGATGGTGCCGTGCTATCGACACGAGTGCAGAAGATGTAGTCACGTGAAGAACGAAATTAAAAAGGGGGCTCAAGGCCCCCTTTTTTATTACATAGAAATAAATCTTATTGTTTAACCGGAGCACCAACCGGAGCTTTTTCGGGAGCGCCTGAAGGAGTTTGTCCCGGATCCGGACCAACATTTCCCTTGATGGTTACCACTTTTACCGGAGCATTTACAGCGTTTGAGTTAATGGTAACTGATTTCTGAAACGGGCCGGGACGCTTGGTGTCGTACTTCACGTCGATGAGTGATGATGCACCCGGAGCGATTGGATTCGGGTCACACTTCGGTACTGTGCAGCCGCATGAGCCTTGGCAGTTAGAAATAATCAATGGTTCGGTACCTGTGTTGGTCACTTTGAATTGGCAAGCACCATTTGCATCGAATGCAATGTCGCCATAATCGTGAGTGTCCTTATCCACGGTAATGGCCGGGCCGGTTACCAGTTCAGGTTGAGCAAAAGCAATTGTAGAAATTCCAAATGCAAGTGCAAGGCTGAATAATACTTTTTTCATAATTCGTTGTGTTCTTATTATTGAGTTAAAACGTTGAGTGAGGATTAATTACCTCCGCCTGCTGGGGCACCTGCCGGAGCTTTTTCAGGAGCACCGCTTGGAGCTGCATTTGGATCGGCGCCAACATTACCCTTAATACGAACAACCTTCACAGGTTCGTTCGATGCGTTTGAGTTGATGGTTACTGATTTATTGATGGGGCCAGGACGCTTGGTGTCGTACTTAACCGTAATAATTGAACTTTCGCCTGGGAGAAT
>JBJTRD010000197.1:0-3142 GCA_046075945.1 Flavobacteriales bacterium | reverse complement strand
CGAAATTCAAAACAAGGTGAGCGCCGACGGCGGTGTGGGAATCATCTGCGCACAACGCAAAACAGTTGGACTTTCCGGCCACATTGTCCCTATCGTTCCGGAAACGGAAAAAAAGAAAGCCTTCCGCGAAAACGATGAGGTGATCTATCCTCTGCAATCGCAAGCGGGAAAATTGAACTATAACTATTTCGCGCGCAAGCGCCGAACATGGTGGAAACATGACCGTTACTCCTCTTTCGTTTTGTACTATCACGAATAGCACATGCATTTTGACCTTCACTAAACCAACAACAGCCCCAAAGGCGCAATACATCACAAAGCCATCGAAAACATGAAACACAACCCAATCAACAAAACATACTGGGGCATTGGGTTAGAAAACGAAACGTATTTACAATTCGAAGAATCGCTTGTCGTCACCGGAAAATTCATCCGCGAAAAAATGGGACGTGAGCGTTATAGCATCGACTACCTCAAATGCTATAAAAAAGGAAGCCTCGAAACAGCTCTGGCTGCTGCTTTCGACAACGAAAAAAACTACCTCGTCAGCCGAATGATGAATAGTCATTCCCTAGAAAAACTGGATATACAATTCCAGCATAAAACGATTCAGTCGGCTCCCCCCCTACTCGACAATCCAAACTATTCGGGCACTTCCATACTGGAGCTGTTTCTCCAATCGCAACCCTACGCGATTCAAAGCATGCTTACACAAAAAGACAAACCCATGGGCTGCATCATTTTCGATGGTGACTCCATCGAGTTTGTAACGAAGTATTTCGAGAACCGCACCGTGGAGGAAGCTTGCAATGAATTGAAAGCAACCAAGCGCATCTTTCTCGAAAAACTCAATGAGTCCAAAATCCTGGATGGCTCATTAACCTATCCGGAATATAATATTGGCATAAACATGTTTATGTCCAACCAAAAGAATCTCGTGCTATTTAATAACGGCACATTTCATTTTCACGTTACCCTTCCTACACCGACGCAAGACAGTAAAATCGTCGACTACGATGCATTCGAACATGCTCACTCCAATGCCATTTACCTGTTGCAATGGTTCGAGCCGTTTTTCATCGCAACGCTCGGAAGCCCTGATATACTTTCAGTCATCAGTGAAAAACATAATTTGAAGGAGCAATTTGCTGGTGGCTCTATGCGCAACGCTATGTCGCGATACACGGGAGTTGGAACGTACCACAGGTCTATGGCCAAGGGCAAGATTCTAACCTACCCTGTTGAAGAGTTTCGGAAGCTGTTGAAATTCTCAAAAGCTGATAACGTATGGTGGCGCGACCAGGTGGAAGCAGAATTAAGCTATGATCTACTCTCTGATTTAGGGCTCGACTTTAACCGTGAAAAACTCTACCAAAGCGGCTTCGAGTTTCGCAGTTTCGATGAATTCCCGGCTAACTACTTACCCGCAGTACTTCATGCCATCGTGCTCATTTGCGAGCACTCCATTCACGCAAAGAATATTGCGTGGGCCTCCGATAGCGTGGTATGGAATAACCTCGTGTTTCGCTCGCTGAAGCAGGGCTATCGCACAACGATTGACACCGCTGAAAAACGAGAGATCCTGGAATTATTGCAATTAACAGAAGTGGATGAATCACACTTCGACCAAACAACCCGCTTGGATTCGTTTTTCTTCTCCCTTCTCGATATCCTGCATCATCGCTACAAAGAAAAAAACAGCTATATCGATGCTTTGGTGGGCGATTCATTCCAAATGTCCCCTCACTGGGAAAATTTCAACGAACATCAAATGGAGCAGCATTTAATTCAGCTCGGAGAAGTATAATATAGATAGTCTCCTTTGATTGCTTCAAGTCACTTTCTCATACGGCAAACTCCTGTCCCCATTTATGCAACGAGACAATACTTGGCAATAGCTTTTCCCCTTTTTTAGTCAGGGTATATTCAACCGTTGGTGGCACGGTTGCAAACACTTCTCTTGTCACGATTCCATTCGCCTCCATGTTCTTCAACTCTTTGACCAGCATAGGCGTTGGTCCATTGCTCATGGAACATGCGAAAAACATTGCCAAGCAAAAAGACATCACCAGGATATGGCTGGGCGTTTGGGATAAAAATGCGCGGGCGATCCACTTTTATAAAAAGCATGGTTCTGCTGAATTCGGCACCCACGACTTTTTGCTTGGGGAAGATGTGCAGATTGATATTTTGATGCGATTGAAGCTTGAATGATTCAACTATCTAAGACACAGCCTTAGTAGAGGTTCAACTTAAAAAAGCAGAACATTGACGTCGTTCATTAACGTCTGCCATGTATATTAGTATCACCATACGATACAAAGCGGATGTTTCTTATTGAAAGACAGTATTTTCACTAAGTTAGAATGACTTAGCCAACCAACATGCAAATAATAAATTAATTCCATACTCATACAAAGATGAAAAAAAGCGTAACACTCATAAATATCGGACTATCCATTCTTCTTCTCACAGGGTGCAACAATAATGAGACTAATACATCCGCAAAAGGTTCGACTGAAACTAAAGCAGATAGTATCCAGAATGCAATTCAGATAAACACCGGCGATTCTTTCGATAAAGAAACTACAATACCCTCTGCTCAGTCAAGCACTACAGATTCGTTAAGTAAATTAATCGAGAGTAACATGACTCTAAAGCTTCCGACAAAGAGCGGAAACATAATTTCATCATTAGGGAAATACTCAAAAATTGAATATGAGAACTGGGATGAAAATCCGAGTGGATGGGGAACCAGATATATATGGTATTTTTCCAGTGGACTGGTTTTAACTGCTCAATCCGATGGTGATGGAAATACTCCAAACAACAATGACGGCGTGAGATCGATAAAAATTGAGGCAACAAACAATAATTCCGTTGACATATTAATTTATGGTCTCACATTGAACAAAACGAATAAAAGCGACTGTCAAAGAATATTTGGAAGTAAATGCAAATCATCCTCATTAGGAAAAGACACACTCAAAGTATACAAGGACAATCTATACACCTACCTAACCTTTAATTCAAGCGGACTATTAGTATCTATTCAGCAGGTCACATTTAACTTGGAGGCCGCCGGTTAATTAAACCATATTCAAATAGAAAGAGCTCACACCATTAAAACACCTCAACTATG
>JBJTRD010000196.1:0-4923 GCA_046075945.1 Flavobacteriales bacterium | reverse complement strand
CCCAATTGCTGCTTGGAGAAAAATTGTTTCGCACACCAAGGCGCCCTTTTCGGCGTATGCGCAATTTGAAGAGCATCATGTGCTGTGCGCTTCACCCGAAAGATATCTGAAGCGCACCGGTAACCGCGTGATTTCGCAACCCATTAAGGGAACAATTCGCAGAGGGGCATCGGAGCTTGAGGATGAGCAATTAAAAAGAAAATTGTTTGAAAGCAAAAAGGAGCGCGCAGAAAATGTGATGATAGTGGACTTGGTTCGAAATGATCTTTCACGCTTCGCAAAGCGTGATTCAGTGAAAGTAGATGAGCTGTTTGGGACCTACACATTCAAAACCGTTCATCATTTAATTTCAACGATCAGTTGCGAAGTAGAACCGGAAGCCAGTTGGATTGATTTGATTCGCTCCACTTTTCCGATGGGTAGCATGACCGGTGCCCCGAAGGTGAGCGCCATGGAATTGATTTCGAAACATGAGGTGACGGAAAGAGGTGTTTATTCCGGTTCCATTGGATACATCGAGCCAAATGGTGATTTTGATTTTAACGTCGTAATACGAAGTGTTCAATACGATCGATTGCACAAAACGGTAAGTTGCCATGTGGGCGGTGCAATCACATCGCTATGCGATGCAGAGGCTGAATATCAAGAGTGTTTATTGAAGGCAGAAGCAGTGCTAAACGCTTTGCGCGGTTGATTCTTTGCTGTGATAGATGTCAATAGCTACGAGCATGGCTATGAATCCCCAAAATGGTATAGATGCTTTATCGGTATCCAGATAGTTGTTCAGCACTCCGTGTATGAAATAGGTCATGAGGCCTAAATAAGCCGCAGCAAGCAGGCTTTTTATGTCGGGGTCTTTTAGTTGATAGAATAGCTTGAACGATAGTTTACTTATCGCATAGAGAATCGCAATAATCCACACTGCGCCCAATATACCTTGCTCACACAAAGGTCCGAGGTACTCGCTGTGTGCGTTTCCGCCATCGCCTTGGTTCGTGCTTATAATGGTGCGGTCTTTCGAGCGTTGAAAGGGTGCATAAACAAACTGATACGTACCCGGCCCCCAGCCTACAACTGGACGTTCTTTGAATAGTTCTATGGCACAATGCCAGCGGTTGAGACGTTCCAGATTGCTTGCGTCTGAAGAAACATTCGAGATGGAACTTACGTGTTCATTCAAGTTATCGCTGCTCTCCTGTTTATTTTGCTCGAGGCTCATTACGATATCGTCCCAGCCTACAAGCAAGACCGCTCCGGCTATCGATGCACCTATCAGGATATGCCGTAGTTGAATTCGCAAGAGGAGGGCGGCAAGTATTACCGCTGCGCCAATAATAGAAATCCAGGCAGCACGGGTATAGGAAAGAATCAATCCGGTGGTAAGTATGAGGAAGCCAATTGAAAGTAGCACACGCATCAATACATTCATGTTGCGCTGCATGAGAAGAGCGATTATTATCGGGAAATACATGGCCAGCACGGCACCATAACTGGTGTGGTCCTTAAACAAAGGCTCCATAACCCAATGAGCTGAATCCTTATCAAAACCAAATTGTGCATGTCGTGTAACGGTGTAGATTATTACACAGGTAAGTGAGAAAAAATAGAGAAGCAGATAGGCTTTCATTTTTTTTCGATCACGAAAAACATGAACCGCCAGGAAATAAAAGGATGCAATGAACCAGAGACGTGTGGTTAGAAATTTCAGGCTGACGATAGGAATTTCGCTGGTCACACACGTAAGTGCCATCCAGATGAGATAACCATAAATAATGAGACTGATGGGATGTTTAAAAATGGAAGTGTCGATGCTTTTTCCCGACAGCAGTTTGAAAAGAAATAAAATAAGCACACCAAATAGTAAAGGCTCAGTGGGCAGGTACATGCCAACTCCTCCTATTTCGAGTTGCTCGAGGTTGATGCTAAAGGGCGTACAAAATGTGATGAAGAGTATGAGATAATCGAGTTTAAAAAACGCAGCCCAGAATACCACTAAAACTGCCGGAATGACGAGAACTTCATAGTGTTCCAGAAAAATACCAATACCCATGACCGCAATGAAAATCGCCGACAGGATGTAGAGCGTTCTTACGGAAATGGATGCCTGATTCATCATACCTCAAATTCTGCCTTGAGAACGCAATCGTTTGAAATTATCTACGATGAGAAGAAGAATGAATGTGAAGACAAATGCGGAAAGTGTGCTCATCACTACAATAAGCCATCGAATAGGAAAGGACTTCTTATCGGCGGCGCTTGCATAGTCTACTACGCGCATTACCTGAATGTTGCTCTCTACGTCAATTTTCATTAAGTCGTAACGCTTGCGAAGTACATTCAGTTTCTCATACGCCTCCTTTAGGTTAGTTTCCAGATTGACATACGTCGTACCGTATTTAGAAAGGAAATCCATTTGCTCCTTCAACTGCTGCGCTCTATCGGGGTGGCCGCCTGCTATCGCTGTTCCGTACATCTCAGTAAGTGCTGCAATTTGATCGAGGTAACTATATACCCCCATTTCCTGAAGCACTTTCATTGAATCTTCCATCGTCTGTACTTCATCCAAAAGAGCTTGAAGCGACGACTCCGCGTATTTGAAAGCGGTCATGGCGCGCTCGCTGCGCATGCGATTGGCCACTGAGTCGGCATAGAGTGCAATATCGTTGGCCATATCTCTGGCCCGTTCTGGTTTTTCATCTAATACTGCTACTTCTACCGATCCGAATTTCGTGAGTTGTGCAGAAACGTTGTCCTGATACTCTTTGGCGATAAGGGTATTTGCTCCACGTTGCTCTCGCTTGATTTCATAAACATCCCAAAGCTGGTATTTGTCTATAATCTTGTTGCGTACCTGATCAGAGTTGATAATTTGAAGCAGGCGCTCGGCGTCTTCCTCTTCACCGAACGTGAGTAAGTCTTCCTTTTGTACATCTTCCAGCAGTTGCGCTCCAAATGAGTGCTGCTGTTCGGCATATAACACTACCGTGCTTTTGTAGCGCTCTTTCAACACCAGGCTTATCACAGACGATACCACTGCCGCTGCTATAGATACAATGAGAATTGGTTTTCTCCATGAATAAAGCAGAATAAACAGATTAGACGATTCGAGTGAAATTCCTTCGGTGGGTGTTTTCTGACTTGTCATGGTGTAAGGTTGATTTCTTCAACAAATTTAATGGGTTCAGCCTATTGGGTCACGATGCTGTATTGTTCGTCTCTGTTTTAAAATTGGAAAGCATGTCTTGCAGGGGGAGCATTCGTAATAGAATGGCCGCTGACGCTATACTAATTGCTAAGATGAAAATCTCCAGGGGTGCTGCCCAATCCGAAGCATGAATGAGCATCAGCGAGCAGGCTGAAAGCAATACAAATGCGATTGAATGAGTGATAAGCGATGGCGTCCAGACGCGATAATACGTTTGCACAAGGATTGATTGAAGTATGAATACCAGTGCCTGCGAAACAAAGGCGGCTTGAGCGGCTCCTGCAGCGAGATGAATTGGTATGAGTTGAGTGTTCAGTAATACATTGCATAGTAACGCAAGCGAGGAGATGAGTATGAGCGGCTTCATACGACCGTCGGAAGTGAGCAATGTACCGGTCGTGTATTGCAAAGAAAACAGCGCAGCGCCGGCCATGGTCCAGGGCAAAATCAGCGAGGCTTCTTCAATGTGCTGGTCGTAAATAATACTGAGAATCCACGATGGGTTCAAAACACACAGGGCCACAATAGAAGTGCAGCCCACGAGCAACATTCGGAAGGCAATACCAAATAATTCAGCGGGATTTTTTTGCTTCGCAAGGAGTCGTGAAAAAATGGGCAGTAACATCACAGCGAATAAATAAGAAATCATAGTAAGCATATCGCCCAGCCTGAATGACATAGCATAAATGCCGGCCTGAAAGCTACCTCCCATTCGTTCGAGCATGATGGAGTCGATTCGGCTGCTCATCATGGATACAAGTATGAGTGTAGCAAAGGGCAGGCTCGATGAGAGAATCGATGAAGTATTGGATGAACGCTCGGTTATTTCATGGGAACTGAATCGTTTCACAAAAATGAACGCCAGCAATAGGGTCAGCGCGTACGCAGTCGTTTGTCCATAGATGAGATAGTCAATAGGAAATGCCTCTTCTTCACTAGTTGTAATAAGCGCTCCACCCAGCAGTAGTATTAAGAGTATGCGATCACTGATGGAGATGATACGGTCTGCAGCAAATCGATGCATTCCGCTCAGGTAGGATCTGAAAAACAAAATGCCCGTGGCTAAGACTTGGTTAAACGCCAATACAATGAGCATTGTAACTGAGCTATTGTCGTAGTTGAGCAAAAAGCCAACAATCAGGCAGGCTGCGATGTAGATGCTTCCAAGGATAAGCCTTAGGCGCAGGAGCTTGTTGAGTTCAGTGCGATGAATGATTCCTTGCTGAGCGATGTTGCGGTTGTTCCAGTTCGTAATTCCAAGATCCGGAAGAATGTTTAGGATGAAGGATATATTCAGAAGAGCGAAGTAAAGACCGAAGTTTTCCGCACCGATTCGCTCCTGCACCTGAGCTTCAATGACGAGAAGATAGAATGGTTTGATGAGCAAATTGACTCCAATTAGCATCAACAAATTCGAAACAAAGGTTTTGTTGATAGCGCCCATTCTAGCTGTTTTGCGCAAAGAGAATTAACTGTTTAAACTGAATCGAAGAGATATACCGGTCGAAATATTCGAAGTAGGGAAGGAGGTCGAAATTTTCGGCTTGTTGATTTGATGATCGTAGAAGAAACGGATGGTTAGTTTATCGCTAACAGCCATATCAGCACTGGTTTTTAAACTGTACAAACGTTGACCGGCAGTAGGCTGACTGGTCTGCTCAACCATTTTGCGTATGAGGGTTACGTTATCACGAACGGTTAGATCTGCGCGCAAATTG
>JBJTRD010000195.1:0-2935 GCA_046075945.1 Flavobacteriales bacterium | reverse complement strand
TCTTCCATGCCGGTTCCCACAGGGAAAATATTGGGGTCGAAAATGATGTCGGAAGGATTGAATTTTACTTCTTTCACCAACACGTTGTAAGCTCGTTCACAAATTTCAATGCGGCGCTCCAGCGTATCGGCCTGACCATTTTCATCGAATGCCATCACCACTACAGCGGCGCCATACCGTTTTATTTTTCTTGCTTTTGCAATGAAGTCTTCTTCGCCTTCTTTCAGCGAAATGGAGTTTACCACTCCTTTACCTTGAATGCACTTCAAACCCGCTTCGATAATTTCCCATTTGCTGGAATCAATCATGATGGGTATGCGCGCTATATCCGGTTCAGAAGCAATCAGATTCAGGAAGCGCGTCATGGCGTGAATTCCATCGATAAGGCCTTCATCCATATTCACATCGAGAATTTGCGCGCCGCCCTCTACTTGTTCTTTGGCAATAGCAAGGGCTTCATCGAACTGGTCGTTTTTGATGAGGTCGAGAAATTTTTTGGAGCCGGTCACATTGCAACGTTCACCTACATTGATGAAGTTTGATTCGGTCGTTGCTACCAGCGGCTCGAGTCCCGATAATCGTATTTTATAATGAGAGGGTGCTTTCATGTTTCTTGCTGCATCAAGCTTCGGCGTGAATGGTTCTAGGCTGGTATTTACTGGCTATTTCGGCAATGCTTCGAATGTGGTCAGGCGTTGTGCCGCAGCAACCACCGAGGATATTGACGATTCCTTTCTCACAATATGATTCTACCAATGCTGCCATCTGTTCGGGTGTCTGGTCGTAATGCCCCATTGCATTCGGAAGGCCCGCATTGGGGTAGGCACTCACACAGCAATCGGCGTGTTTGCTGAGCACTTGCACATATTGTTCGAGTTGTTCGGCTCCCAGCGCACAATTAAATCCGATGCTGAAAAGAGGTGCATGTGACATCGAAATGAAAAATGCTTCGGCTGTTTGTCCACTCAATGTGCGTCCGCTGGCATCGGTGATGGTTCCGCTTATCATCAGCGGAACTTCTATGCCGCGAGTATCGCAAACTTCCATTGCGGCGTAAAGTGCGGCCTTCGCATTGAGGGTGTCGAAGATGGTTTCGATGAGCAGCGCATCCACTCCACCATCTAGAAGTCCACTGATTTGTTCGCTGTATGCTTCTACTAATTGATCGTAGGTAATAGCGCGAAATCCGGGGTCATTCACATCGGGCGAGAGAGATGCCGTGCGGTTGGTTGGCCCGACAGCGCCTGCCACGAATTTTTTCGCGTCGTTCGGATGTTCGGATTGGTAACGTTCAACGGCTCGTTTCGCACTCGATGCAGCTGCTAAATTCAATTCATAGGCAAGTTCTTCCATGTGATAATCTGCCAGTGATATGCGTTGTGCATTGAACGTATTCGTCTCGATGATGTCGGCTCCCGCAGCTAAATATTGATAGTGAATTTCTTCAATAATGTCGGGGCGTGTGATGCATAGCAGGTCATTGTTGCCTTTTAAATCTCCTGTATGACCCGAGAAACGCTCGCCTCGGAAATCGCTTTCTTCGAGCGTGTAACGCTGAATCATGGTGCCCATGGCACCATCGAGAATAATAATTTTTTTCTGTGCTAATTCGTGCAAAGTCATGGCGTTAATCCTAATGCTTTACCACGAAGGCTTGGAGAGGTGCGCACGCAACCGGTGCTGCCTCATCTCTCCCTCAGCGAGGGTAGGAGTTGGCACCCAACTGGTATTGGGTTGCCAGGACATCGCAGGGCCTTTTCCCTCCGTCCTTCTGGATAAAGCGCCGCGAATATAAGCGCGAATCTGATACACATTCGAAAACAGAAAATTAAACCAAACGAATGGCTGGATGTCGACTGTTTTTTGTTACCCTTACATTCGTATAAACCACGACTAAGACCGATTATGTTTTTGAATGCGCTTTGGAACAAGAGCAAGTATTGGCTGCTTATAGCTGCAGTGATTGTTGTGGCGCTCTATCCCCTGAGTTTATTTCAATTTATACCGAAATGGGACAGTGTGCGTGGTTATTTGCCCTATCGTTTTTTTATCAGTGACTATATTCAGGATGGGCAACTACCCCTCTGGAATCCATTTCAGCGATTGGGTTATCCGGGCTATTCTGACCTTCAAAGCGGTTGCTGGTATCCTGTTGTATGGATACTCAACTTGTTTGGTCAATACGATATCACGTCGCTCAATATCGAAGTTGTTCTAACCTTCCTGATTGCCGGTTGGGGCATGTTTACACTTAGCAGATATATGCACCAATGCGAGCGAACGGCTGCCATTCTCGGCATTAGTTATTCTCTTTCGGGTTGCATGGTGGGTTCTGCGCAGTTGATGGTTTTTCTGATAGGAATGGCGTGGTTGCCCTGGCTACTATGGAGCTGGCTGCGCGTTTTGAAAGGAGATGGTATTCACTATTCAGCGCTGCTGGCGTTCTTCTTAATGTGCAACATCACAGGTGCTAGTCCTGCGTTCACCATTGTTTTGATGTATGTGCTTCCCATAATGGCGATCTGGTATTTAGTGTCATCCAAGGAACGATGGAAGTATGTGAAAGGATTAGCATTCCGATTACTGGTTGTACTTACGTTATTACTGCTCTTATTGGCACCCTTCATTGTTTCGTTTGTCGATTTCATGCCGTACTTCAATCGTACAGGCAAACTGCCCTACGAGGATATGATTATTAATCCGTTTGTGTGGAGCGATTATTTGTCATTCGTATTTCCGTATAGTGTAATCTCCACGCATTCCATGTTTGCGGTTACAGATCTTTCCTTGCGCAATGCGTATTTAGGAATTGCCGGACTAGTTTTTTTCATCGCCGGCTTGGTCTATCGCCAGAAATCGGCTGGTTGGTTCGCAGGATTGGCTATTGCGGGGTTTGTTGCGATGTGGCTGGCACTGGGCGATTACTCGGGTATTT
>JBJTRD010000194.1:0-2965 GCA_046075945.1 Flavobacteriales bacterium | reverse complement strand
CATATAAATGTTTTTCAAGTGCAAACCAACAGTGTCTGAATCTTTATCGAAAAGCTGAGCCATTTGCTTTTGATTCAGCCATACTGTATCGCCTTCAAAGCGCACATGAACTACAGATTCATTATCTACCGACCGAAAAATTTCAATTTGTCCATCCATGATTTTCAGTTTTTTAGCACACAACAAATTTAAGCAACACGCCATTCAGTAATCGAAAAAACCGACAAGCGGAATCACCCAATCCCCAGTAGCCAGTGCCCAGTCCCCTTTACCCCCCATGCAACCTCCCCCTCACCCTCCGCGTCTACCCCAAACAGGATTAATTGGTAAAAGGCTTTATTGGTTAAAAGAAAAGTTTCCAGCTTTTCGAAAACGTTTTGAGGGATAAAAAAAACCCTCCCGACATGCGGGAGGGCTTTTTTATGCGTGCTGTTTTCGCTTATTTCTGAACGATTACAGTAATGTTAGATACGCCCATGTTGCCAACAACCTGCACATGGTAGGTTCCTGCTGCAAGCGCTGTCAAGTTGAATTGTTCAGCTACACCCGCAGTCATCATGCGTTGCTCTGCAAACTGGAGTTTACCGGTTTGATCGAACACACGAATCTGCTTGATATCGTTCTGACCATTATTCACCAACGTGAGCATGCCCGAAGTTGGGTTCGGATACGCTTCGATGATTATCGAAGAAGCTACTTCTACTACATTCAAACCGCAACCATTGTTTGGAGGCAAGTTGCCATCGCAAACTCCATACGGGTCTTCTGCAGGAGCTCCGGCGATATCGCCGCAGTCATAGCCCCAGGTAGCACAGTTGAAGTTGACCGTTTGTCCGCCCCAAGTGTACGTGCCATCATCGGCGAAGGTGTCGCCAATCCAATCCAATACACCAATGGTGTGTTCGTTGCCATCGCAGTCACAAATGATCGGGTCTTGAGAACAATCGCCTACGGTGAAATCAAACACCTCACTCTGGGTTCCATCGGTCAATACAAAATAGGCAGTGAACGAAGAGTTCTCCGGGAAGCCGGCTAAAGGGAACATGCTGCCGCTCACATTGTCGGGTGCTACAATATCGAATGGATAATCAGTGCCATCCAACGAAATCACGATCGACGCAATGGTGCAACCGCCATTCAACGTAAAGGTGAAATCTACACCCGGATTCAATACGCCATTTGCATCTTGTGTGCAAGGGGTCTGCTGTGCCGTAAGAACGAGGTTCGTACATGCACCATATAAGCATGAACCATCGTCAATGTTGGCTGCAGGGTTATAGTTGTTCGCCGAAGGGTCTGTGCAACCAAACACATCGTACGTGCAAGAGCCGTCGTCTACTGTAGCGTCAGCATTGTAATTGTTTGCCAAAGGATCGGTACAACCGAATAGCAGTTCATAAAAGCACGATCCGTCTTCTGCATTGGCTGTTGGATCATAGTTGACAGCCAACGGGTCGGTACATCCGAAAATAAAATCACTACCACAACCATTGTTGGGCGGAAGGTTACCAAGACATACTCCATACGGATCTTCAACAGGAGCGCCAACAATATCGCCACAATCATACCCCCAGGTAGCACAGTTGAAATCGACAGGCTGACCTACCCAGTTGTAAGCACCGTCATCTGCGTATGTATCGCCTATCCAGCTCAACACACCAATTGAGTGCACCGTACCCGCGCAGTCGCAGATGACCGCTTCTTGTGCGCAATCTCCTGTTACAAAATCGAAAAGTGGGCTAAACGTTCCATCTGTAAATTGGTAGTAAGCACTATAAGGCGTATTAGCCGGGAAGCCTATGAGGCCGAACACACTGCCTGAAAGATTGTCGGGCGCCATTACTTCAAACGAATAGCTGGTTCCATCGAGCACAATCACAAGTGAATCGACTGTGCAACCACCGCTATATTCAAAGGTAAAGTCGACCGAGGGGTTGAGCACGTCGTTAGCATCAGGAGTACATGGCATTTGAGTGGCCACCAGATTGATGTCGAAACATGTGCCGTAAGTACACGAACCATCGTCGACATTCGCATCGGGGTTGTAGTTGTTGGCCATCATATCGGTACAACCGAAGATGAAGTAAATACAAGAACCATCTTCAGCGTTGGCTGTAGGATCGTAGTTAATAGCCAACGGGTCGGTACAACCGAAAACAAAATCACTTCCGCAACCATTGTTGGGAGGCAAATTGCCCAGACATACTCCATTCGGATCATCGGCAGGAGCGCCAACAATATCGCCACAATCATACCCCCAGGTAGCACAGTTGAAATCGACAGGCTGACCATTCCACAAGTAGCCACCATCGTCGGTGTAGCCATCACCAATCCATGCCAGAACACCAATCGTGTGCGGTGTGCCTGCGCAGTCGCAAATCAATGCATCCTCTGCACAAGAAGAAACGAAGAACACATTCTCAAAACTTGGTGTACCATCGGTAAGCGTATAGTAAACGCTAAAGGTTGAATTTTCGGGGAAACCTATCAATGAGAACACAGATCCACTCACATTGTCGGGAGCCATTACATCGAACGGATACTCCATGCCGTCGAGCACAACCGTGAGCGACTGAACTGTGCAGCTGCCAGTGTACGAAAACGTGAAGTCCATACCCGGAAGCAATATGCCATCGGCATTGGGCACACAAGCTGTTTGTGTTCCGAAGATTTCCAGGTTTTCGCAGAAGCCGTAAGTGCAAGAACCATCTTCCACGTTCGCATCGGGGTTGTAATTATTGGCCAACGGATCGGTACAGCCGAGTGTTTCAAAAATGCAACTGCCATCATCGAAGGTTGCAGCCGGATTGTAATTAATTGCGGTCACTTCAGTACAACCGAAGATAATTTCAGGCGAGCATCCGTTGTTTACAGGCAAATTACCAAAGCAAACTCCAAAAGGATCATCGGTAGGAGCGCCGCTTATATCGCCACAATCGTATCCCCAGGTTGCGCAATAGAAATC
>JBJTRD010000193.1:0-8005 GCA_046075945.1 Flavobacteriales bacterium | reverse complement strand
TGAGGGATGCAGCGGTCAGTTTTTCGACCAGTGGGCAACAGCTCAGCTTCTCAATGTAGCGAACACCAACGCATACTACCCCAACTGCCAGACCTATTCGGGCACCATGGTAAACACCGATATTTCAGCACAGGGTAACCCCGCGAACGTTGCTGTGGGCGGTGGCCGCGATGTATGGTACAAGTTTGTTGCTCCATCGACCGGAGTGCGCATTCGGGTTACTGCCTCTGCTTTCAATCCGGTTATTGAATTGCGCACTTCGCCCTACACTCCCGGCCCAAATGGCAACAACGGTCAGGTAGATGTAGAAAATGTAAACCCAGCTATTGGTGGCACAGAGGTGCTCAACTTTGGTAACCTCATCATAGGTCAGACTTACTACGTTGGTATTCGCAACTACGATGCTACTAACGTTGGAACGTATACCATTTGTGTATCGCCTTTGCGTGCAAGCGGTTGCAGCTATGCGGTACCTGCAGGTGGTTTCTCACTTTGTAACACCTACAAAGCGACTTTCACAAGTGCAACCAGCTATACATTTAATTTCAATGGAATAAGCGGTAATGCCGCGGGTATCAACACCAGTGCGACTATTAATGGAAACCTGGTTTCACTGAGCAACCCTGTCTTGGGAATTCTGAATGGATCAGGCTATAACGTGGTAATCAATGCAAATTATGCGTTGACAGATGGCCTTGGTCAGCCGGATGGAACTATTACTGTAGCGGGCAACCCTGCCGGGGCAAACTGCCAGAATGTATTGGTTATGCAACAGCCCCAGGTTGCAGTGCAAAGCTCACAGATCTGTCCTGCGGTATTGCTTCGCAGCGCTTATTTGATCGCAACAACCATCAACACGCTCGATAAATTGTGCGGTGTGGTGAACTACACCTTTGAGTTTACACGTGTAACGAATTGCACAGGCACAACCGTTATTGGAACACCGTTCACGGTGAATTCAACCGGTGCTTCTGCAAGCGTATTGTTGAGCTCTGTATTTACCTCACAACAAGCGAACACCGGCTATTGGATGGTACGTGTACGCCCCAATTTTGCTGGCAATGTAGCCGGAGTGTATGGTCCATATAAAGTAATTTCTGTTAATGGTACCGCAGCCAGTCAAATGCTGGATGAGGCTGCCAATGAGCACCAGAACAAGACATTGGAAACTCAGCCAATCTCGGGCATTTATCCGAACCCGAACAATGGAAACGAGGTGAACATCAGCCTTACTGATATTGGATCGGGAGAGCTTTCAGTAAAGATATTGGATGGGCTCGGACGCACTATTTATAGCAACCGTTATACAGTAGACGGCTCATTGTTCACGAAGATTGACTTCGCAGAGCAACTTGCAGGCGGCATTTACCATGTAGAGTTTACAATCAATGGAGAGACGATGAATGAACGAATGATTGTACAACGCTAGAACAAATCTTATCATGCGAGAACGCCACCTCAACGGGTGGCGTTTTTGTTTGGGAACTGAGTACTAGCTACAGAGTACTCAGTCGATATTCTGTGAATCATGGGTTTCTTTTTACTAGACACCAACACACCCTCATTCCACATTATCTAGTCTGCAGTACCCACTCCCCGGTACTTACGCAATCGCCATCCACGCCATCAAGCCCATCCCTGTTTTCAACGCCTCTTCATCAATATCGAAGCGGGGATGGTGAATACTGAAGCTTTTCGAATCATCCTTCGGTGATGCTGTGCCCAATCGGTAGAAGCAGCCGGGCATAGCGTGTCCATAATAAGCGAAGTCTTCGGCGGTCATGCGCACATCCAGATCAATCACATTTTCTACGCCTAGGTAAGCAATCGCACGATCTTTCGCGCGTATGGTGAGCGCTTCGTCGTTTTTTAAAACAGGGTAGCCAATTTCAATTCGAAAATCAACTTCACCCCCCATGCCTGTCACCAGTCCTCCGGCAAGTTCTATCATGCGACGATGCGCTTCTTTGCGCCAATGCTCATCAAACGTTCTGAACGTGCCTTCGAGTTTCACTTCGTTGGGGATAATGTTGGTGGCGCCCTGCGCAATCACTTTTCCAAACGACAACACACTTGGCATAGCCGGATTGGCCCATCGGCTCA
This sequence comes from Flavobacteriales bacterium, assembly GCA_046075945.1. Taxonomy (GTDB): domain Bacteria; phylum Bacteroidota; class Bacteroidia; order Flavobacteriales_D; family Sanyastnellaceae; genus JAIBBG01. Next base: position 5,902 of record JBJTRD010000193.1, on the reverse strand, counting down.
CCACTTGCTGCAAAGCAACAATGAGATGCGAGGCAATGAGCACGGGATCAATGTTGCGGTCGGGCTTCGCACCGTGTCCGCCGCGGCCTTTCACGGTTACATAGAGTTCGTCGGTGCTCGCCATATACACACCGGGCTTCAATCCAATTTTACCCGCAGGTAATTCAGGATAAACATGCTGACCGAAAATGGCTTGCGGGGTTTGATTTGCAAATACACCGTCTTTCATCATCAACGAAGCACCACCGGGTAATACTTCTTCCGCAGGCTGAAACACGAGTTGAACAGTTCCTTCGAATTCGTTTCTCAACTCATCTAAAATAATGGCCGCGCCCAACAGAGAGGAGGTGTGAACATCGTGTCCGCATGCGTGCATTACACCTTCGTGTTTGCTTTTGTATTCGACAGTGTTTTGCTCTTGAATAGGAAGCGCATCCATATCGGCACGCAAGGCAACAAGGCGGCTATCCGGATTTTTTCCTTTGATAAACGCAGTTATTCCATGTCCGCCAATTCCGGTTTTTACCTCTAATCCCAAGCGCTGCAATTGCGCGGCTACAAACGAAGAGGTTTCCACTTCGTGATACGACAATTCCGGGTGCATGTGTATATGCCTGCGCATGGCGAGCACATCTGAAAAGTGCTTTTCTACCAGCGCTTTTATTTTTTCCTGAAGTGGATTCATTGCTGTGTTCTAATTAAGGACAAATACACGGTTTCGATGGGTTCAACACATCAACCAGTTGTGAGGTGCTATCGGTCATTGCGATGATGAATGAGTAGTCGCCGTAATTGAAATGATATCTGCGTGGAGAAGCTTTCACATCGCTTTTATCAAAATCGAATGAGCCTTCATGTCGGGCCAGCTGCACTTGTTCTTCATTGAGCCCATAACACGTAAGTTTAAAAGTAGCACAGGAATCAACACTGAAAGGAAACTCTCTTAAATCTTCCTTCATGCGCTTTTGCGGTGTCCAGCCAAGCCAGTCGTAATTTGGGAACATAAAGAACACCACCGCGCAGCCAATGGCAACACCGATGAGATAGCGAAGCAGTCGTTGTTTGAAATTCATGGAGCAAGGATAGTGAAGAAGTGCGAGGTGCGAGGTGCGAAGTGCAAGGGGGGGGGTATGACGCCCCTCGCCCTTCGCCCCTCGCACATTGTACTTCCTTCTTAACTTTCGTCCAAAATTTCAATCATGCTTGAAATAAGCGGAGTCAGCTTTCAGTACCCCTCGGGACCGGCGTTTACGTTTCCGGATTTCCGATGTGCGGGCGGAGAACATTTGCTGGTATTGGGGCAAAGTGGAAAAGGAAAGACGACACTCCTGCACTTGCTTGCGGGAATGATTCGTCCTACCGCCGGAAGTATTCAAATTCAGGGTACCGACATTACACAACTCAGTAACCGCGAACTCGACCGGTTTCGCGGTCAACACATCGGCATCATATTTCAAACCGCTCACTTTGTTGAGTCTATCAGTGTGATTGATAACCTCATGCTGTCGCCCTTTCTTTCGGGAAAAAAATCTACCGAAAGGGAAGCAATGGCCACACTTGCGCAACTCAATGTTTCGGAAAAGGCACAACAAAAACCCGCTTCTCTCAGCGTAGGCGAGCAACAGCGGTGCTCTATAGCTCGCGCCGTCTTTCACAAGCCGAGTGTAATTCTCGCCGATGAACCCACGAGCGCTCTCGACGATCGGAATGCGGAACAGGTAATTGCTCTTCTCGAAGAACAGGCGCGCATGACCGGTGCAGCTCTCATCATTGTTACACACGACAAACGATTGAAGGATCGTTTTCAAAAACAAATCACGCTATGAATCTGCTGAAACTCTCGTGGAGCAACATTCGTCATAAGCCGCTGAATACGCTGTTGAGCACAATCTTGCTGGCATTCGGTATTGGGATTATTTCGATGATGTTGTTGCTGAAATCACAGCTGAGCGAAAAATTCGACCGCAACATCAAGGATATTGATTTTGTGCTTGCGGCAAAAGGAAGCCCGCTGCAAAGCATGCTCGCCAACATTTACCACGTCGATGTGCCAACCGGCAACATCAAGGTTTCAGAAGCGCGCCGCATCATTAAAAACCCGATGGTCGCCGAAGCTATTCCGCTTGCTTATGGCGACAACTACGAGAAGTTTCGCATTGTAGGAACCAATGAGAAATATCCCAATCACTACGGCTGCAAGTTGGCTGAAGGAAACCTATTTGCTGCGCCGTTTGAAGTAACCATAGGCAGTTCCGTCGCGAAGGAGTCGGGACTGAAAGTGGGGAGCACCTTCACCAGCATGCATGGCTACGACAACGCAGCCGATGATGCAGATGCGCATCACCACCAGCAATTGACCGTGGTGGGTATTTTCGAACAAAGCAATTCGGTTATAGATAATCTTATTCTTACACCTGTAGAGACTACCTGGCTGGTACACGAGCATGGCGAAGAACACCCGGCTGATGATAGTCTCACAACCGACAGCGCGCACGTTGAACCCGAGCGCGAGATGACCGCATATCTTATCAAGAAGCGCAACAAGGGTGCGTTTGGCATGTTGTCAAAACAGACAGAAGACACCACCATGCAGCTTGCCAACGTAGCCGTTGAAAACAGCAGGCTCATGAACAACTTCGGCATTGGGCTCAGCACCATTACAGCCATTGCTATCGTCATCATGATAATTTCATTCATCAGCATTTTCATTTCACTCTATAATTCAATGCGTGAGCGTCGTTACGAGCTTGCGCTCATGCGCACCATGGGTGGATCGCGCGGAACTTTGTTTGCGCTCATTATTCAAGAGGGACTGTTGCTTGTGTTGCTTGGCTATGCGGCGGGGCTGGCACTGAGTCGTGCCGGATTACTTGCACTGAGCCACTTTATGAAGGAGAGCTTCCATGTTGGTTTGGATAATTTGGGTGTTGGCGCACAGGAACTGATGCTTCTGGGTCTAACTTTGCTCGTGGGATTGTTGGCCTCGGTTTTGCCGGCGCGGCAGGCCTTGAAAATTGATATTTCCAAAACGCTTTCGGATGCTTAAGAAAATTGTATTCGTCCTTATTGGAGTCGCTATCGCAGCGGGCACGTACGGGTTTATTCGTGTAAACAATGATCCTCAACCCATCATAAAAGCACGCCCTATGGTGGAGTGGACGCCCGGTCAATCACTATCTGTTGTGCCACATTTTTCGGATGCTGGAATCGTAGAGCTGACGTGGCAAACTCTCACCGATGTTACCTTCAAAGAGATGTATGTGAAAGACATTGACTCCTATTACTGGAAGCCAACCTTCGGCTCGAGCGTCAAAGCGCTGGAGGGAAAAGAGGTGTACATCACCGGGTATGTAATTCCGGTTGATTATGATGAGAACTTCTACGTAGTATCACGATATCCATACGCCAACTGTTATTTCTGTGGAGGCGGTGGTCCTGAGTCGGTTGTTGATTTACGCTTCGCGGGAAAGAATAGAACCTACAAAACAGATGAGCGCCTCACCTTTCGTGGGAAGCTCAAACTGAATGCTTCCGATATTTATCAGATGAATTATATTCTGGAGGGCGCCGCAGAATATAAGCCGTAAGTGCTATATTCGCGAAGTATTTAAATTACCTAACTTAATGTCTTACTTTATTCGTCGGCCCGGCCTGGCGATTCTGCTCCTGTTTGCGAGTTTGAATCTTCGGTCTCAAACGAGTCGTTGCGATTCTATTATCTGGAATTTCGACGTCAACCAATTCGCAATAGATGGCGACAATCTGATGGCTGATTTTGCTGATAAGGGTTGGTCTCCGGAGTTTTTTCAAACGAATCAAATTGATGTCACGATTTATGGCGCAACTGATTGTCCGGGCAGTTTCGAACACAACACGAAACTGGCAGGCTACCGAGCGCTTTATCTGCGAAATTATTTTGAGGTTTCCGAATTTCCTCGGCTTACGATTGCCAACACGTATTCGATTCCTGAGCGCAATTGTGTGAGCCCCGGTCAGGGTTACAATCGCGACGACAGGGTTACTTCTCTCAAGGTGTGTTGGTCGGGCGATGCCGCCGCCGTATTGAACGAAAACACGGTCGTTGAAGAGAAAATGGAAGCCGCGAAGGAAGAGATTGTAGAGCCCTCGCAGGAGAAAACAATTGAGCCCGTGCAAGAAATAGCAGTTGTAGCACCACCCGCTGTTGACTCTTCTCGGGCTAAAGTGACGCAGTACGATGCGCTACTGGAGGTAGTTCCGGTTGCCGATTCAACCACCCGAGCGCTGGCCGAAAAGAAAGGGTTTATTTTACCCAGCAAGCCGAAAAAGATTTTTACGGTGCAGTCAATTGCCGATTTCGAGTTGGGGGAAGAATACATTGCGGAAGGACTCAATTTTTATCCTGGAAGCCACCACACGTTGCCCGAGGCTAAACCTATGCTGAAGAAGTTGTTGCAAACGATGCTTGAACGACCTACGTTGGCGGTAGAGGTTCAAGGACACGTTTGCTGTGCATCTAAGCCCAATGAAGATGGACTCGACGATGAGACGGGAGACTTCAAGCTTTCATGGAATCGCGCGCAATTTGTGCATGACTATTTGATCGAAAACGGAATTGATAAGAGCCGTGTTTCGTTTCGGGGTTTAGCGATGACTCACCCGCTGTGTTATCCTGAAAAAACCATTCAAGATCAAATAACCAATCGCCGCGTAGAAATACTTGTTACGTCGGAGTAAGGTTGCACACACGGTTTCTTAGCAGTAAATTCGCGTCCGTTAATTAAAATCTACCATGGCTACAACAACCGCAGACATCTCCAACGGACTGTGCTTTCGCATGGACAGTCACATTTGGCGTGTAATGGAATTCTTGCACGTGAAGCCGGGCAAGGGTCCCGCTTTCGTTCGTACAAAAATTAAAAACCTCAACAATGGGAAAATCGTCGACAAGACCTTCAACAGCGGGGTTGCAATCGACGTGGTGCGCATTGAAACGCGAGAATATCAGTTCCTCTACAAAGACGATAATTATAACTTCATGAACCTCGACGACTACGAGCAAATTTCTATTCCTGATCACATGATCAACGCTCCGCAGTTTCTGAAAGAAGGTATGAAGTGCATTGTTATGTTCAACACAGAAGACGAGCAACCGATGAGCTGCGATTTACCTCAGTACGTAGAATATGAAATCACGTATACCGAGCCGGGTGTGCGGGGCGATACAGCAACCAACGCTACTAAGCCGGCAACACTCGATATTGGTGTTGATGTGCGCGTACCACTTTTCATCAATGAAGGTGATACCGTGCGTGTCGATACTACCACCGGCCAATACCACGAACGTGTAAAAAAATAATAGAGCAATACACCTTAGAAAGGGCCGCAAGCGCGGCCTTTTTCATTCATGCAAATCCGCATACTTTTGAACGAATATGAAGCTCACGCGCACACACACTCTTCGCGAAATAGCCACGATAGCCGGCTGCACTTTCGATGGTGATCCTGAATTTCCAATCACGGGCATCAATGAAATTCATCAGGTTGAAGCAGGAGATGTTGTGTTTGTTGATCATCCCAAGTACTACGAAAAGGCTCTGTCATGCGCTGCTTCTGTTATTATCATCAACAAACAAGTTCCTTGTCCTGAAGGCAAGGCGCTTCTTTTCTCTGAAGACCCGTTCACCGCATATAACACACTGACTCGGCACTTCTCGCCCTGGGTTATGCCGCTGCAAAATCGTGGCGAGAATATTCGTTTGGGTGAAGGCTGTGTTATTCATTCATCCGTCGTAATGGGCAACAACATTTCAATGGGTGAGAATTGCATTATTCATCCGGGAGTAGTTTTTTACAACGACATTACCCTCGGTGACCGCGTAATTATACACGCCAATACCGTCTTGGGCAGCGAAGCCTTTTA
>JBJTRD010000192.1:0-2418 GCA_046075945.1 Flavobacteriales bacterium | reverse complement strand
AATCTTTCAACTTGCCCGCATAATCCGGAATACCTTGGATGTGACCGTTTTTAGAAATCGCCCCATCGCCGTGTCCGGCTTCACCGTGGCAATGCGTGCACATGTAAGTGTAAATTTCTTTACCACGCAACACATTTTTCTTTGTGGCTTTGATGGGGCTATGAATTTCTGCAGCGGCGCGCTCGTAATCGTCCGGAGTATTGTTCAAAGCGTAAGGCATCACAAACGGCATCATTTCCGCCTTCACATATGGAATGGTGTTGGGAGCAGGCACGCGCGACTTCACGGCAACCAATCCGGCTGCCTCTTTCATATCCTGTGTCCAGTCCATGGTTTTGTTGGTACCATAATCTACATAGGCCTCCAAAGCAGGTGAGCGATACATGTCGGGCATGTATTCAACACCGGGCGAATTGGGGTCTACTTTGCACGAGGAGAGTGCAAAAACAGCCACGCAGGCAACGCCAAAAAAGGTGGTAGTCAGCTTCATCTCAATAGTCTTTTATGCTAAGTTCAAATACGTTGGTAGCGCGAATCTTGGCTTCAAGATCTTGCGCCGACATATGATTATCTTCTGTTGTGATTTCCATCACAAACTTGTCGTCTGTAGTACGTGGATCCGGATTGTCTGCAGGCATTCCGGGCAGTGTGCCATTGCGCAACAAGTAGGTTAACACCATACCATGCGCTCCACAGAACACAGAGAATTCAAACATTACGGGTACAAATGCAGGGGCGTTTTCAATCCAGGTAAAATTGGGCTTACCGCCAATGTTCCAATCCCAGTCGCTCACCATGAAGTACCAGGTACCGAGGATCGCAAGTGCTGTTCCGGTGCAAGCGTACATGAATGAGCATATCGCAAGGCGTGTGCGCTTTACTCCGATAATTGGATCGAGTCCGTGAACCGGGAAGGGTGAAAACACTTCCTTCACACGAATTCCCTGGGCAACGAGCGCGCGAGCAGCGTCCAGTAGAGTCTGGTCGTCGTCGTACATCACATGAAATACTTTATTTGCCATAGTGCTAAAAGCGTTGGTGCTTAGTGATTTTGTTGGTTTTTATAGCTTTCGCCGGAAGTCTTCAGAATGGTCTTCAATTCGTTCAGCGCCAATACCGGGAAGTAGCGGGCAAACAACAAGAACAGCGTGAAGAAAATTCCAATAGTTCCTATAAACATTCCGATATCAATCGTGGTGGCTTTGAACTCGCCCCAAGCAGCTGGCAAGTAATCGCGGTGGATAGAGGTAACGATAATCACGAATCGCTCGAACCACATACCAATGTTCACGATGATGGACATAACGAAGGTGAACGCTAGGTTCGTGCGCAACTTCTTAAACCAGAAGAGCTGCGGAGAAATTACGTTGCAGGTCATCATACACCAGTACGACCAGGCCAATGGTCCCGAGAAGCGATTGATGAATGCATAGCTTTCGTACTGAACACCGCTGTAATCCGAGATGAACAACTCTGTGAGGTATGCAACACCCACAATCGAACCTGTAACAATGATTACGATGTTCATGTATTCGATGTGCTTCAGGTGAATGTATGCCTCAAGTTTCATGGTTTTACGCATGATGAGCAACAGTGTTTGTACCATCGCGAAACCCGAGAAGATTGCACCCGACACGAAGTAGGGTGGGAAGATGGTCGTATGCCACCCGGGAACGATCGACGTTGCAAAGTCCATCGATACGATTGAGTGAACCGAGAATACGAGAGGAGTTGCAATACCCGCCAATACGAGTGAAATTTCTTCGAAACGTGTCCAGTGCTTTGCACGACCCGACCAACCGAAACTCAGAATGCTATAGAATTTCTTCATCCATGGCTTGCTTACGCGATCGCGAATTGTTGCAAAGTCAGGAATGAGCCCGATGTACCAGAAAACAAGCGATACAGAGAAGTACGTAGAAATCGCGAATACATCCCACATCAACGCCGAGTTGAAGTTGGGCCACAATGAACCGAATTGGTTTGGCAACGGCAACGTCCAGTAGGCCATCCAAACACGTCCCATGTGAAATACAGGGAATACAGCAGCCATCATTACCGCGAAGATGGTCATTGCCTCGGCAGAGCGGTTAATCGCCATACGCCAACGCTGACGGAACAACAACAACACCGCCGAGATGAGCGTACCGGCGTGACCGATACCTACCCACCAAACGAAGTTGGTAATATCCCATGCCCAACCCACCGTTTTATTCAATCCCCATGATCCGATACCTACACCTACGAGGTAACTGATGCAGCCCACTCCATAAAGCGCTACAATCAACGCGATGGTGAAGGCAATCTTCCACTGCTTGGGTGCCGGACCCTCTATCGGAGATACGATATCGTTGGTGATATCATGGTAGGTCTTATGACCCAAGATCAACGGCTTTCTTATATTGGATTCTTTGAACA
>JBJTRD010000191.1:0-4579 GCA_046075945.1 Flavobacteriales bacterium | reverse complement strand
CCCTTTGCGTCTATCTCGCCGCGGTATTCGCATGCGAAGCAATCTTTTATAAGCTCGTATGTGCTCTCGCTTATGTTGATTCTGCCCGGTTCGCCGGCCGACTCCATGCGGCTTCGGGGGAGGGGGCAGGCTGGAGGGTTGAGGGATTTTCCTTTCATACTTCGGGCTTCGGAGATTGGCGAGGCCTTGTGGGCTTACCCCCGCCGAGTTCTCAGAACCTCCAGAAATACAGGAACGAGCGGCGATGCAAAGAGCAGCGTTGGGAAAAATAGTCGGCTACTCCACGTGCCGGGTGCGGGCCAACCGCACAGGGCAAACAGACTAAACTTCAAAATAAAAATGCTCACGGTAATGCCGGCAAACCAACCGACCAACGGATAGCGGAAGTCGCGCTCTGAAAGATGTACCATATAGCGCAGCAACGGTGAGGCGGTGAACCACCACCCGAAAGCGCCGATAAGGAGCAGCACGATATGTGGCCAAGTGTCGTGCACGGAATGCCGTATATTCGCAGTTAAAGGCACGAATCTATGACAGTCCGATTGAAATCTTGTATAGCCATCGCTGTGAGCGTGGTTGTTTTCACTTCTTGTGCATCGAACAAAAAAAATCGCTGCAACACGTGTCCGAAATGGGACGATCGCATAGAATGGACCTCACAATGTGCAGGGCATGAAGAACAGTACCAACCTGGAGGCCGCCCTTAAGTCTTTTCTACCCGAGGAAGCGCTAACACTTGCGTGCGATAAGCTGCGCGAGTATCCGCATCATTTGGTTATTACAGAACCCCGCTCCACCAAGCTGGGCGATTTCACGGCCGACCCACGCGGTGGCAGGCATGTGCTTACCGTGAATGGAAATCTCAACAAATACGCTTTCCTCATTACCCTCATGCACGAGCTAGCTCACCTGATTACCTACCTCAATCACCGCGACCGTGTGAAGCCGCACGGGGCTGAATGGAAGGGCTGCTTCAAGCAAACGCTCGGGCCATTCCTTCGACGCAATGTTTTTCCGGATGATGTGGCCAAAGCGATTGCTTCGTATCTGGCAAATCCGGCAGCCTCAACCTGTGCCGATATTCAACTATCCAAAACACTGGCTCGTTACGATAAAAAAAGTCACCCCGATATTCAGTTGCTGGATGACATTCCACACAACGCGCGCTTTATCTATGGTCGCGACCATCGCGTATTCATTAAGGGTGAACGGTTGCGCACTCGTTACAGGTGTTTTGAAGAATCTACCAAACACGAATACCTGTTCAACCCATTGGTGAAAATTCGTCACCTCAAATAAGCAAGAAAGCCATCCGAACGATATCGAATGGCTTCCTTTTATATGCTGTATGTAATTTAGTTTCGCTGTAATTTCAAGGTCTTGGTTTTACCATCGACCGCAGTGACGCGCACCATGTAAATGCCTCGTTTCAGATTTTCTACCGGAATTTCCACGAACTGACACGGGTCGGCTGCCGACGGGTGCGACTGCGAGAAAATGACTTTTCCGGTCAGATCCATTACACAGATGGTAAACGCATCGGAAACAGGCTCATCGAAAACCAATTCCACTCTGCCATCTACGCCCGCAATCTTAGCGGAGGTGATGGGGTGCTGTGCATTATTCTGTGCAGAGGCAATGCCACCACACAATAGAATAAAGAACGCTAGAAGAGTAAACGTTTTTTTCATGTTTGAAGGTTTCCCTAACGAATACGAAAATCTTGCCGTAAAGATACAGCGTATTGCAAGGTTTTCACTAATTAACAATTAATAAATCTCAAAAAATCAAAACTGAAAACGGACTTGCAGATGAACATCCGATTTGATGCGCTCGGTTGGGTCGGCAGTTTCTGCTGTGATGACGCGGGTCTGATTGTAAAGAAAAGCGCCGTATCGCACCCATAGGTCGATGCCGCGGGCCACATCCCATTTGACCATGCCATACAAACGCGAGCCCGTTCCTGTGTAAGGAAGGATGCTGAACGCATAGAGCACATCGTTTTCGTAGGCGTAAATGCGGGCATTCCAGTCGGGGCAATCCATCAAAGCATAGCGAAGGGTGATCGTGGCTTTCGATCCCAATCGCTTGTAATTGATGTCTTGATAAATGACGAAGCCGCGGCTGCGTTCGCCTTCTTTCGAGTAAAACGACCATTCGGCGCGCGAACGCAATTGGACATTGGGATGCACCTGATAGGATCCGTTCACCCGCCAGTTTTCCTGCAACAGGTCGGCCGGCGCCGTTATGATGGCATCAGCGGCCGATGAGTTCAGCATGTTGGTACGGCGGCGATAGCGCAGGTAGATTTCATTCTTTTTATCGGGCTTATAATTCAGTTGTGCCAGATAGTCGGTGGCCACACTTGGCGCGTCGACCCGATATCGCAGCCATGGATATCGCACGAGGTCTGCGTGGGCAGTGAGCGTAAGCTTGCTCGAAAGATTGGCCTGAATACCCGTATAAATCGCGTGTTCGTTGGCTGCGGTCAAATTGTTTTCGCCGAAAACGTTTGCCTTGTTGTTTTGAAAATCTTTACCGAAATAGCGCCATACCGTACTTATAGTAAGGCTTGGATGAAGTGCTGCCACAAATCCATTAATCATTGAGAAGCCGCCATTGGCACTTCTTGCAGCTTCTCCAAAGAAGTTGGCATTGCCAAGCACCGCCTGGTAATCGGCTCCCAGTGTAGTGTTCTGAGATCCGGACAATCGATACATGGAGTACAAATCGGTATTGGGAAGAAGCTGTGCATTGATGCGGGTAGTAAGCCCTGTGAGACCTACCGAAAATAAACGGCGCGAGTAGCGGGCATGCGCTCCAACGACTTGCTCGCGCACCAGGTTCTTGTTTGCAATCTCGCTTTCCGTGCGGTGAAGCCCGCCAACGGGAAGACTGGATACGATGAACTCATCGTCGGTAAGCACGCTGTCGGCCGATGCATCGGCATTGCCATCAATTCGTTTGTCACTGAAAAAAGTAGTTACCTCCACGTCTTTTTTTCCAATCGTGAGGCCTGCACCGCGAAAGAAATTTGTTTCCTGCACGCTTGAATAGGGGCGCAACCCGATGCCGTTACGTTTTACATTCGAAATGAAGGGTGACTTTCCGAACGCCAGTCCATTCCAGCAGGTGAGGCCTTGCCCGAAGAGCGCCTGATAGTCGCCTACCACCAAACGGCGCAGCCAGGTTTGTCCGCTGTACATGGCATGCGCACTGTAGAAGTCGGGACCTTTTTCGAGCGATTCACCTGCATCTTTTTCCAGCGTGAATCCTGCCCGAAAACTCTTCTTGTAATTCAGGCGGTAGCGCGTGTACAGGTAATCGGGGGAGCCCGCATAATCGGGCAAGCCCGTGTCGGGGTCGGGAAGGAAACCATCTTGCAACTGCAGATTGCGCTTGTAGCGGAGGAAGAGATCGTGCGTTGATTCGCGCCAGAATTCAGACAAGCTGAAATCGCGCAAACTCAGCACAGGTGCTACCGTCGTAAACCAAACGAGTTTTCGGATGGTAGGAATATCGAAGTCGTCGACCGCCTGCAATTCAAATAAGCTGCGCAATGGACCATAACGCTCGATGTGTTTCTGCAGATTGGCAATTTGAATGTCGCTAAGCAAAAACAGTTCGCGCAGCTCTTCGGGTTGCGCCGAATTCAAATTCAACGGGTGCTCGTAATAAAAGGCGAGGTCTTCAAAAAGGTTGGTGTAATCGAGTTCCTGGCCTTCGTCGAGCGATGAAGCAATGTCTTCAATGAGCTGCTCAATCAGCAAGTTTTTCTGTTCATCCGTTTGCGCATGCGCACTGCATACCAGCCCGACAATGCAGACGATGGATATGAGCGATTGGATGATGGAGCGCACGGTAAGATGATTATGGGTTACGTGTTTCAGACGCTGCCTTGGGGCCGCCGCTATAGGTAAAGGAGAGGTGCGGATTGAAGCCTAGCACGGGGTGGTAGGCAGCGGCCATATCCATCAGCCATTCATTGAGTTTCCATCCAAAACCAAACGTGAACTGTCGTGGTGCTGAAGCCCATCCTCCGCGCAATGCGATGGATTCGGTGATTCGATATTCCAGTCCTGCGCGGATGGATGCGTCTGCTTGCGTGTTTTTGTAAACTTCACCGGTGAGCAGCACTTGTTTCGACAGCGCATACGTTGCGCCCATGCGCACAACACCCGGTATGCGCTCGTCGAGATAATCGGACAATTTTGCGCGGTTGGGATTGCTGATGTGGCCGGCGAGTGTGAGTTTGTTGTTCAGTCGGTAAATGAATCCACCTTCTGCACTTACTGCTTGAGCTCGGCCGTAGTTTTCACCCAGCAGAATGGTGTAGTAGTTCAATTGCACACCGACATCTAGTTTTTCGCCCAGCCCCATCGCGTAGGAAATGCCTCCCTTCGAAGATGCATATTGAGAATATCCGAAGCTGTGAAAGCTGCCTGCCACAACTCCTTTTCCCAAGCGCGCTGCAACAAAAAGACCTTTGTCGCTGAGTGCAGTAAGTCCGAATCTGTTTTCGTAATACACCCCTGCGTCGATGGTCTTCACTGCATTCAGTCCTGCCTGGTTGTGAAAC
>JBJTRD010000190.1:0-8105 GCA_046075945.1 Flavobacteriales bacterium | reverse complement strand
CCGGCGAATACAAGTCCGTAATCGAAATACTCCGAGTTTAATTCCACGACGTTCGAAACTGTAATGCGGGTTTTCGACGCCTTTTTGGAAGCCGCATCCTGTGCTGATTTAACACCAAGAGCTGCCTTCGACTTATCGCCTCCTTTCGCGCTATACTTATTGAATTGCGTTACCGCATCATCCCAACGACCCAGTTCAAGAAGGCTCATTCCATAACCGTAATAAACTTCGGGATCCAGCTTGTAATATTGAGCCACGATGGCTTTTTCGTACCACTGTAAACTCTGTTGTGGGTCAGCCACCAGACGGTAGCACTCGCCCAAACGATAAAAAATACGGGCCTTCTCATCCAGACCTTTGGTAACAGGCTCCGCTTTAATGTAAAGCTTGGATGCTTCATAGTAGGCTGCTCTCTCAAATTGCTCATCAGCCTTTTTCGATGGCTGTGCCCAACTTACAATTGCCATCAGCATGAGTGCTGAGGTAGCAAGAAATGAAATAACTCTTTTCATACAGGTTTCTTTAAGGAGTCGGTCTATTTATAGGTGACGAAAATAAGGCAATCTCGGGAACGCACAAGGCGAACCTCATTGCTAAAAACGGCAAAACCAATTATTGGGCCGTTTTCCTTTTCTCAATTAGACCGCGCTTGATTCTGCTCAGTGCTTCAGGTGTGATGCCCAAAAAAGATGCTATGTGATGTTGCGCTACACGCAATTCCATTTGTGGATAACGCTTCACCAGTTCGAGGTATCTCTTTTCCGCGCTGAGCGACATAATATCCATGGTGCGCTTTTGAGAGGCTACATATGCATTTTGCATAAGTAAGCGGAAAAAACGCTCAAACTTGGGATAGCCACTCAGCAACACTTCGTAGTCATCGCGATGAATAGCCAACAAATCAACATCTTCAAGGGCTTCGATACTAAAAAATGCAGAATCGCCGGTAATGAAACTGAACAAATCGGAGGCCCACCAGTCTTCAAAAGCCAAATGGAAATTGTGTTCATGGCCTCGCTCATCCGTAGTAAATGTTCTCAAGCTTCCTGAGAGGACGAAGTAAAAATGCTCACAAGGATCTCCGGCCCTAACAAGTATTTCCCGCTTCTTGTATACCTCTCGCTTCATTGCTTGATAAATCGCCTCGAACTCGATGTTCGAAACGGGTATATATCGCTGAATATGTGCTCGAAGGGCCTGCGGCATAATCAATTCAATTTTACAATTCTCGCTGTTGCGCGATTCCGTGCATCATTAATTTCAACAAAATAAACCCCTTCCGGCTGATTTTCCAACGAAAGTTCGAAAGTTTCTGTACCTGATTTTCGTATTACAGACCGTGCTTCGATTTTGCGACCAAAGCCATCGTACAAGGTATATGCAACCGTTCGGTCAAAGCCCATCAAATCCAAATGAACAAGACCCCTTGTAGGGTTGGGATACAACCGAATGGCTCGATTGGGCGTTTCCGCCACAGCCGAAACAAGATTTGTTTCAAAGCGGAAACGATGAATGATTTCCTTACCAAAATCCCGCTCAAAACTTTCAAAGTCAAATCCACTTACCCTATCTAGTTTACAATACCCCGATCCATCATCATTCGCAAAAAAACTTAATCCATCATCGTCGCTATCCTTCAAATGAAAGGTATAACAACCACTATTCAATTCGATGGTATCGCGATAAATGGTGGAAGCTTGCGTAAAGTCGGACCGTTGAAATACAATTTCATCCCACTGGTTATAGAGTACGTATGAAGACTCCAAAGGAAAATTATTCGTTCGAAGTATGATGATCATCCGATTATCATCCAGGTCGGTATACGAATAAGTCACAGGCCGATGAAACTCCGATTCAGCGTAGTTATTCGAGCTATTCTCGTCTGCACCATTATTACTGGAAGCAAGTCGAATATAAAAACGCAACGTTTGAGCATCATCACCATCCCAAAGCCCCGCATCCGTGTACGTCAGTTCTACGTCCTCCTTCTCCATAAATCCCAGATTGCCGGTCCATTCAAACTCTTCCTGCGCACCTCCGACAACTCCATATTGAATGGTTACATGCGTCAACGGCTCCGAACCTTTGTTGCGTAGTATAAACCTCGGATTGTCACAAATCGGATTCCAACGGGAATGAATCTTCCAGTTACTGGGCGCTGTGATCATATCTATCTCCGGATCATGCGCATGATTGGGCTCACCGTAGCCAATCAACGTTCCGAAAAAAACATAGTTGCCATAGTCATTGAAAGTAATATCATAATCAACCGAAAATGAATCCTGATCAGCAACAAAAGGAGTTATTTCAAATTCCTTGGTTGTTGAATTCATACCCGGGCACCACCCGGCACGATCAAAAATCCAGGTGCCGCCTTGCGGATAAAGTGGATTGTCGGAACACTCCTGCATAATATCCCATGACCAATGCTCCATATCATTAATCTTGACACTTTGTTGGTTACTGCAAAATTCTGCACAGTTGGGAGGATTATCGAACTGATGACCTGTATTCGTTGTAATTAACTTCCATCCTTGTTCATCGGGAGCCTTATGAATGGTCTTTGCAGTAACTGCATTATCAAAGTTACTCAGTCCCTGATTGGTATCCCATAGCCGCTCTACGCGTTTTATATCACGCGCAGGAGAACCTTCAATAAACAAGAATTTCATATCGAGAAGCTCCTGCCAGTTACCTGCTTCAAGTTGCACCGAATCACGCAGCAACGGTTCCCAATCTGTTACATCCACGACCCAAGTCCAGCCATCCGTTCCAAGATCCAATTGGATACCATACATAGTGATGAAGCGGTTCAACTCATATCGATTAATCACTTCAAAAGGTCGCTGCCAATAAGAAAAATCACTATTGTTCAGCGTGTATTCGCTCGCCACAGGTATGACGTTTATTGTATCACCTACAGATGTTATAGTAAAGGTGTTTTGAACTTTCCAATCGTACGTCACGGAAAGGGGAACTGCGGTATAATCGGCATTACCATATTCGACTATTGAAACCGGTGGAAGGGTTTCTTCAACCGAATTTATAATGGACTCCTCATGGCTTTGATATGCACCCTTCTTTAATTGCAAGACTGGCCGCGCATAACCTATTTCAGCATTGCGAAAGCGTTCGTTACCCCGAAATGAAATTCGGTCGGCATTGCCATGCATCCAGGCATGACGAGCATTTCCACTGGCGTCAAAAACTTGCTCACCATCGTTTTCATTAAATGGATAGTACACCTGTAAATTATTCCAGTACGGATGCTCTGCATTCAAATCCCTATTCATCCATTCGGCAATAACCGACTCATCCAATGCAACGTTGAATACTGCAAATTCATCGACACTTCCATTATAGAAATTGGACCAACCTGTTGCACCACCAATACTAAATCGCTGAATGTCAAGCATCAAGTTATCGAGATTAGTGCCTGTATGCCATAAAGCACCATTGAGAAAAATCTTCATTTCACCCGTTGTGCAATTCTTTGTGAAAGCCCAGTGATTCCAGCTACCTTCAAAGTCTTGCGCATTTGCCAATTTATTGATGCGATCATATCCGCCACTATAACCGGCGTCCCAGTATACATTGGAATTGCTCCAGGGCAGGTGTACATTAAGAACTCGTTGATTGAGTGAGTTCACCCCTTCGAAAATAGTCCCATTCTGAGGTTGAATAGCCGGATCGCCGTTCTGCCAGAGCATAATGGTAATTTCATTGCTTACCGACTCAAAAGCTTCCTTGGGAACCTTCACCTCATCTTGCCAGTCCATCCGCATGTAGCGATCTGTACCATCGAAAGACAAAGCCGATGCAAATGCTGTTTCCTGTTGTTCCCATTGCGCATTGATGGGTGTTTCTATATTCGACCACGACACGCGCACGAGTATCGAAGAAGCTCCATCCCAAATCAAATCATTGTTTAAGTTGAAATCGTTCCAGCCATTCGCTATCAACGAAAAATTGGCATCATAAACAGTAACAAATGAGTTCTGTATCATCGATTCTGACACAACAGAATCCGGAGTGAATGAAAATTCAATTTTGCAGAAGGAAACATTCTCAGGAGCATTTGCGAATGCGAACGCCAGCCGAGATATAGCGTCTCCTGCTAATAGACCGGCGGTGTTCAATTCGGAAGCGCGATATAGAAAAATAGACTGTGCCGATGTACCGGAGGCCAATGCGGTTGAGGTTGTTGCACCTTCATCTCCAAGTTGGAGTATTGTTTCATCCAATACTGCATCGATAATGCGAACTTCCTGCGAGTACTCACGTGTAATCACAATTGGTTGCGACGTCATTTCCATGCTGTCAAAGTCAGCATTATTGACATAATATAAGGGATGGCTTGCCTGAGTGCTATCGATAATGCCTGTATGATCGTAGAGATAGGTGTAGGTCAGATAATCCCACTCGCCGCATGGATAGCCGAGATTTCCCGCAGTACCATCTTCGAAGCATTTTAAATTATAGTACATCAGAATTTTCTGGTACTCTATACCGTTGTTGCTCGGAGGAAAGTTGAACCAACGCCTGCCCGGTGAATCATAAGCCGCGGCGGGGTTATTTTGAGACTCCCAGGTAAAGGTTTGTACAATTGTGGTATCGGCCAATTGAGACCAAGCAAGATTCCGCCAAAAAACAAGAAGCAACGTTGTTAGTGTCTGAATACAATACATTCTCATGTCCGAAAAATAGGCAGAAAATGAAATCACAAGTTATTGGAATATTATTCTACCAATGCTTAAAGCCAAATGATTGTCAATGAAGAAAGATCGAATTCACAAAGGCCGTTTTATTTCAATCCGGAATAGTATGGCATAAACCCCTTGTTCAATTGTTCTTCTATTCGCGTCGGTGATGACCGCTAAACAATTTGACAAAATGGAAACAACAAATTCAATTGTAACAGAAAGACTACCGAAGGTGAGTGAAAAATTTCTTCACCACGTATGGAAATTCGGATGGTTTGAAACAAAACATCTGACAACCTATTCCGGACAAAAAATCGAAGTGCTCCATCCAGGGGTGCACAATCACAATGCGGGGCCTGATTTTATGAATGCCAGAATAAGAATTGATGGCACCTTGTGGTGGGGCAATGTCGAAATTCACGTGCGCGCTTCAGATTGGCATCGGCACAATCACCAGACAGATGATCATTATAAAAATATCATTTTACATGTCGTCCTGCAAAATGATGCATCCATTTACCTGCATACACCCGGCGACCTGCAGGTATTGGATCTCTCTCAATGCATCAACTGGGACATTTGGAAAACACATCGCGAATGGATTGAAAATTATCGATGGATACCCTGCGAATCCATTATTCATAAATCCAATGCTGTCGAACGATTTATGGCCGCCGACAGATTACTCATAGAAAGATTGCACAATCGAGTAACAATTATTTTTGAAAGCCTCGCTCGAAACGGAGGTGACTGGTCACAAGTTGCCTTTATCGAATTGTGTAAAGCATTCGGATTTAAATCGAATAGCCTGCCCATGGAAATGCTGGCCAATTCTCTTCCATACGCCGTAATTGCGAGACACAGCAGTGATCTACTGCAAGTGGAGGCACTTCTATTCGGACAAGCCGGCTTCCTTCAGTCTGAACTTCCGGACGGATATGAACAAGAACTGCAAAAGGAATACAATCTGCTGCAGGCTAAATATGCGCTGAAACCACTGTCAAAATCAGTTTGGAATTATGGTAAAGTGAGGCCATCCAACAGCCCTCTGATTCGAATTGCTCAGCTGGCCAGTGTGCTAAATAAGACAAGCCATTTAGCCTCTGCACTTCTCCACTTCGAACTCTCTGAGTTAACTCAACTGCTCTCAGCGAAAGCACACCCATATTGGATGTCTCATAAAAACTTTGGAATGAGTCGCAAAAAGGAAATCACCCTATCAATAGGGAAATTATCCATTGATCAGGTTATCATCAATTTGGTCAGCCGCCTGCGTTTCGCTCATGGGAAATATCACAACAACGAAACCATGATGAGCGATGCCTTGAACTTACTAAATCGATTGCCCCCCGAGCATACCAAGATTACAGAAGAATGGGCTAAATTGGGCATGACAGGTGAACATGCGGGTGACTCGCAAGCACTTATTGAACTTTACACCGTATATTGCACACACGAAAAATGCATTGAATGCCCACTAGGCATTTCGTTGCTTCAACAGAAAACCCATGAAACGAATTCACAATTTGTTTGAGAAACAGCTGTTCGGCATTTGTGCCGGTATTGCAGATTACATGGGTGTAAAGACTCGTAAAGTGAGACTCAGCTTTATATACCTTTCCTTTCTCACCTTCGGCTCTCCCATTTTGGCATATTTGATTCTTCACTTTTGGAAACAAAACACCAAAATCTGGAAACCCTGGCTTTGGCGAAAAGGGCACGCTGAATTATAAAAGCTCGTTGGCCAAATTCGCCAACTCACTTCGCTCTCCACGTTCCAGTGTTACATGGCAATATAAGTCTTGTCCTTTCAATCGTTCAATTACATAAGACATTCCGTTGCTTTGTTCATCGAGGTAAGGAGTATCGATTTGGCGCACATCTCCGGTAAGTATAACCTTGGTATTTTCTCCTGCGCGAGTAATGATTGTTTTTACTTCGTGCGGCGTCAGGTTCTGGGCTTCATCGATAATGAAAATACAATTCGACAGGCTTCGGCCGCGAATGAATGCTAAGGGGCAAATCGTAATTTTTCCCTGAGCCTGAAGTTCATCGATAATCTTACGTTTCTTTTCATTATCAGAAAATTGATTCTTGATGAAGCTCAGATTATCCCATAGCGGTTGCATATACGGGTTGACCTTCTCTTCGGCATCGCCCGGTAAATAACCGATTTCCTTATTGCTCAGCGGCACAATAGGACGTGCAAGATAAATTTGATCATACTGATTCTTCATTTCAAGCGCACCAGCCAAGGCTAACAACGTTTTACCAGTTCCTGCGACACCCGAAATTGTTACCAACCGCACATTGGGATTAAGTATGGCATGCATAGCGAAAGCCTGCTCTGCATTTTTCGGTTTGATACCATAGGCATACACCTTATCCACCCTTTCGATTTCCTGCGCTTTCGAACTGAAATATGCGAGCGCCGAAGAAGTGCAATTCTTTAAAATATAGAAGTGATTGTTTTGCTTCTCCTTTCCCAACACCTCCGTTTCTGGTGAGCGCCCCTCCTGATACAGCTTACGTATTACCTCTGAATCCAATCCTTCAATCGTTGATTTTCCGCTATACATAATCATCGCCTCTTTCACCTTACCCGTCTTGAAATCTTCTGCAGGTAAATTCAGCGCCTTAGCCTTTAAGCGCAGATTAATGTCTTTCGTGACCATTATGACACGACAGCCGGGTTCCTCTATTTGTAACTTCAGCGCCGCGTTCAAAATTTTGTGGTCATTTTTACGCGCCTCAAAAATGGACTCTGCATTTTTTGCTGCCTCATCGGATGAGTTTAAGATAATTCGCAACGTACCGCCCATTCCATTATCCAGAGGAATCCAATCCTGCAGGGTGTGTTCTTCCGACAGTCGATCGATTATTCGAATACACTCGCGTGCTTCAAAATTCTTAATCTCATTACCTACTTTAAACTTATCCAACTCTTCCAAAACGGTGATTGGAATTGCAATTCGGTTGTCTTCAAAACTATGTATGCAATTATGATCATGTAATAAAACTGAGGTGTCTATTACATATATTTTTTGCGTTTTTGATTGATTGCTCTTATCCGAACTCTTCTGGGTGGTTGCCACTTTAGCCTCTTTCGCTGTTTGCTTGCTGTTCGTGACTTTGGTCTTCTTCGCTACTGCCATAATCGAAAGTTGTTTAGGTTATTATTTAGTTTGTCGGATCCGTTGACCCTCCTTGCACCTCATCCAACAGCACGTGTCGAATGTACCCGAAACTTCACGTTTGAAGCAGCCTAAATATTGGAGTTATGAACAGAGTTCCTCTACACAGACGCCGAGGTGCGGGCCTGCCCTGCGCCCCACTCCCCTCTGCGCTTATGTGCGCTACCAGCACCGGGCTTCCGCGCCATCTCACTCTCCAGCTGCTGCG
>JBJTRD010000189.1:0-2149 GCA_046075945.1 Flavobacteriales bacterium | reverse complement strand
GTGGCAGCAACGACATATCAGCCGTGCCCAACGTCACCGAATTGATAGGCATGCCATACCACCTGACCAAGGTGTGGTCCGAGGAAAGACCATGATATCGCAACGAACCGGCTGCGCCCGGTGCGCCGGCCGTTAGTTGATGTGCCATGCCGTGAGCATCCAGAAACGTTCCCAAATCGCTGCCCATCCATTGCTTACGCTTCAGCGGTGTAACAGCATTGAACGGACCCCAGCCGTCGGTAGCACGGTATACGATCACCACGTCATCCGTTTGGTGATGCATCGAAATGGTGTCAGTCTGTTGCGCACCGGCGCACCACGACCACACAATTCCTGCTATGAGGATATAGAGTTTCTTCATATTCGCCGTGCCTTTTCCCGGGCACCTGTCTCGGCTTGGCCGACACGGGCATGCTATGGGCAGGTCTTCTGACTTGCATCCCCCTCGCCTGCCTTCCCGATTCACAGCAGCGAATCAGTGGTGTTTGAAAGACGGGGTGCTACGGATGCTCACAGCTGCGGGTACAGTCCGGGTTTTTCACCCGATTCCCTTTTCATTCTTCACATGGGAAGAAACCAATAGCGCCACAAATGTAGTACACTTTAACATTCAACAGAATGTATATTTGAACAATGTTCATCAAGTGTCTGACAACTGCTTTGGCTATGCTCTTCGCCGCAAGCAACGGCTTCGGACAGCTCACTTCGGGCGATTCTCTTTTCATCCGTCAATTGAACACAACCTGCGAACTGAATGCCTTTCAACGCTCAGCAGTCGACACGCTCATGAAGTCGACAGCTATACAACTGAAACAACTGGATAAAGAACTGAGTAAAGTATCGCGATCATCGATAAGCGATGAAGAGAAGAACATTCGACAAACTGAAATTCGCAAGCAAAAAAAAGATGCGCTTGAAGGCCGCGACATGGCCATTACTTTTCTGCTCGACGAACGTCAGCGCGCCATTTTCAACGAACAAGTAAAACCTTCAAAACCCGCAGTATTGCACATGGGCATGAATCACGACAGAGCCAACTGCAATGTATGCGTTGCCAAATAGCATGAAATCTTTTTCCATTTTTTCACTCCTCACGCTCGCTTTTATCATAGCCGCTTGTCATTCTAAAAAAGACACAGCAAGCAAAACAACCTTGGCTCAACAATCGGAAGCACACAACCTTCTCGTTCCGGTCGACGGCTATCCATATGTGAATCCCTTCATAGGCACGGGCGGTCATGGGCACACCTACCCCGGAGCAACTGTTCCATTTGGCATGGTGCAACTCTCACCCGACACGCGCCTCGAAGGCTGGGATGGTTGTGGCGGATATCATTATGATGACGAATACATCTACGGCTTTTCGCATACGCACTTGCAAGGCACAGGCGTGCCCGACTATTGCGACATTCTGCTCATGCCCACAAATCATCGCATCAAAATTGCCGACAAGTGGAATGATGCATACAAAAGCAAGTTTTCGCACAGCAGTGAAACAGCACAACCGGGTTATTACAATGTGCAGCTCGAGGATTACAATATCCGCGCGGAAATGTCGGCCACCGAGCATGTCGGTATTCATCGGTACACCTTCGCTCCCGGCGATTCGTGCCGCATGTTTCTCGACTTCATGCATCGTGACAATCTCATTCGCTACGATTTTAAAACTTATGGCGACACCGCTATTTCCGGATATCGTATTTCGAAAGGCTGGGCCGAAGAACAACACACGTATTTCTATGCTGTGTTCTCACAACCCTTTCGCGAGTTAACACAACTCGATGTATCGTACAATGAACAGCGCGATGGAAAGACAGTAACAGTGATGGAGCAAGTGCAAGTGTTTTCGATGCTCTTCGATCCGACCTCACAAATCATGGTGAAGGTTGGCCTAAGCGGCGTGGATGAAGAAGGAGCCAAACGCAACCTCAATGCTGAAGCCACGCATTGGGATTTTGAGCAATATCGTGACGAAGCAAAAAGACAATGGACCAACGTGCTTGCAAAAGCACCTATTCAAGAAACAGATCCGGAGGTACTGGCCAATTACTACACCGCCCTCTATCACTGCTACACTGTGCCCAATATCTGGAGCGATATCGATGGCCGATATCGAGGTGAAGACAAACAAATACACACCGCTCAAGGC
>JBJTRD010000188.1:0-2323 GCA_046075945.1 Flavobacteriales bacterium | reverse complement strand
TATTGCTACGATGCATTCGACTTCTACCAGCAGACCTATTGTCCCGATAATGCCGGAGATGGTTTTGTGTCCATGACCTTTTTGGGCGGCTCTGCTGCTGTGAATGATTTTATCTATGTATACAACGGCGCTAATACCTGGCCCTCGCCGCTTTTGGGCTCCTATACCGGCGATTTGACAGGCCTAAGCTGGACTTCGACAGACCCATCAGGATGTCTCACTTTTTACATTTCGGAATGGGATGGCGTTGGCAACTGCGCCGATGGCGGTGCTCAGGAATTCCAATATGCTGTAACTGCCGGAAGCGCAGCTGCCGCATCGTATGTGTGGAACTGGACTCCCAATAACCCACTTGATTTTGCAAACGTATCGGACCCTACTGTACTCGATTTGGGTCAATCGACCACCTTCACGCTTACGGGGCATCCATTTGGTTATCCTGGATGCTCGTCCAGTGACCAGGTATACGTAGGTGTCGATCCGCTCGGTGACCCCGGTACAGATGCGACACTTGAAATTTGTCCGACTGCCAGCCCTATCAATTTGTTCAATGAATTGGGTGGAAATCCGGCTACCGGTGGCACTTGGGCCTATAACCCCGGCGGCGGATTACCGCTGGTGCCGCTGGCAAACGATCAGTTTGATCCGCTCAATGACACTCCGGGTGATTATCAATATACTATTTCTGTAAACGCCGATTGCCAGAACTCTGCTATCGTTACCATTGAAATGCCACTGCCAACGATAATTACAGCCTCAGACGACACAACCATTTGCAATGCCGGTGAGGTCAATTTAGACTTGTACACCTTGGCTGAAGGGCTAGCTCCTTTTCAGTATAGCTGGACGTTTAATGGTGTGCCGGTGAGCAGTGCTTCAGACTATACTCTGCTGCCAGCCGAAAATGGTGAAGCATGCATTACAGTTACAGATGCCTGTTCATACATGGTGGAACAATGCATGGAAATCACCGTGCTCCCAATCATTGAGCCCGCATTTACGGTGGATACAACAGCGGGGTGCTGGCCTGAAGGATTTCAACTTTCAGTGCTGACCAATCCTGCTGAATTCGCTCAATCAAGATGGGTACTTACCGATGGTTCTCAATTCCTCAATCAAAACGATGTTAGTGTTGCTTTTGAATTTCCCGGCACTTACGGGGTAGAGTTGATACTCACAAATGCTGCAGGGTGCGCATATTCTATATCACAGGATAATTATCTGACAAGCTTTGCACCACCGCAAGCTAATTATAGCTTTGGTCCTCAGCCTACCGACATATTCAATACTGAAATTCATTTTCAGGATGAAACTTCCGGCTACCCCATCGATGAATACCTCTGGACATTCAGTTCGTTGAGTGGTGAATCGCTCGGCGGATCGGCGGCAGCAAATCCGATCATCACATTCCCCAACTCATCAGGAGGTGTGTACTTGGTAAATATGCAGGTAACGGATATTCACGGCTGTACCGACGTGGTTCCAGTTGGCACTGTGTTGATCGACGACATCATGCAGTTCTATATTCCAACTGCATTTACCCCTAACAATGATGGTCTCAATGATGTACTTCGATTAGAAGGTGCTGACATCGATCCGACGCGCTTTTCATTCCAGATATTTAATCGTTTCGGAGAGCAGGTATTCGTCACGAATGACCCATCGGATGCATGGACAGGTGAAGTTATGGGAGGTGAATACTACGCCCCTAATGGCGCCTACAACTGGATGGCCATTGTCGTATCGCAATCAACCGGTGAAAAAAAGGAGTTGAATGGTTCCATAATCATTACCCGTTAATTCACATCGCCATTGTGATTACTTCTTGAAACACGACATCTACATCCAAAGCAGTAGCTGATTTTCAGTTACCTTTGAGCAGTTTAACTCTAAAGATATGTTGAAGCAAATTATTCTTACTGCGAAGCTGTATTCGCTCAGTCTTTTACTGATAGTTTTTGCCACACAAGAAATCCTCGCACAAGATATTTTTACAGTTAATCAAGACTTCAACGAATCAACTTGTTTTGGTCTTATCGCTGCTTCCGGTGGAAATACCAATCCTGTCTACAGCGACAATGAAAATTATACCTTCACCATCTGCTCCGATACGCCGGGTGATCAGGTTACAGTAACCTTTACATTATTCAATTTAAGCACGGTTGACACTGCGCCGGGTAATGCCAACAACTCCGACCAGATGTATGTATTTGATGGACCAAATACGTCTGCCAATTCACTTGGAAATTATGGAGGCACAGGATTACAGGGTGTTGTGATACAAGCGACACCTCAAAATGCAACCGGCTGCCTTACGTTTCAA
>JBJTRD010000187.1:0-9595 GCA_046075945.1 Flavobacteriales bacterium | reverse complement strand
GGTCTTCTTAATAAATAAAGCTCTGCACAGATCGATTACCTGATCGAATTGATTAGCGGTATGTTGTAAAGACGCATCCATATTTGCACGCAAATTTGCACCATAGAGAGCTTCCAACACAGCCAAGCATGAATCCAGAATCCTCATTTTATGAACTAATCTATCCGGGCGGTAAGCTTTCGCTCGATACACCGCGCATCATGGGGATTTTAAATACTACGCCCGACTCGTTTTATTCGGACAGCCGCACAAGCGCGGATTCAGATGTATTGGAGCGTGCAAGGCAAATGATTGCAGATGGTGCCGACATTCTTGACTTTGGTGGTCAAAGTACGCGACCGGGCGCAGAGCGAAAGGACGCGCAAACAGAGATGAGTCGGGTAATTCCGGCTATTGAACTGGTGCGTGCGCATTTTCCCGACATCTGTATTTCGATAGACACTTTTTATAGCGAAGTTGCAGGCGCTGCCGTTCGAGCCGGGGCTAACATCATCAACGATATAAGTGGCGGCTCCTTAGACGCCAATATGTTTTCGACCGCCGCACAACTGAAGGTGCCCTATGTTTTGACGCACATACAGGGTGAACCGCAAACCATGCAAAACGCCCCGCAATACGACGATGTAGTAGCAGAGGTACTGAATCACTTGAATGAAAAAATATCCGTGTTGAATTCAACAGGCGTCGAGCAAATTATCATTGACCCCGGGTTTGGCTTTGGCAAAACGATGCAACACAACCTTCGTCTATTGAGAGAGCTTCACTTGCTGGGCGCATTGAATCGCCCGCTGCTGGCGGGTTTAAGCAGAAAGAAAACACTTCAACAACTCGTGAATCGGGATTCCTCCCAAACCTTGAACGCCACGACCGTGGCCAATACGATTGCACTGATGCAGGGAGTTTCCATTCTGCGCGTGCATGATGTTGGAGAAGCAGTCGAAGCGCGAACCATCGTGCAGGCCATGAATAAGGCATAAAAAAGGCTGCCGAAGCAGCCGATAAAATATATACACGGTAAAAATTAGTTCGAGAGAAATTCCTCCATCTCACAGCTGAATGTATGCACCGATTGTAAGCAAACCAAGGAATATGATGATCAATCGTTGCAATACTTCGTGGGTCCAGTCTTGAGTCGAGTTCATGGTTGTATGTTTTAAAATGTTGTTTGAATTTTTATGGTTGAACGGAGGTGAACATCCAAAGGTTTCACTTTCCCGAATTTTTTTTGAATCACGGGGTAAGCATGAGCCATGCCGACAATACGGTAGCCGAGAAGAGAATAACTCGTTTAATGTTGACAGGGAGAAGTAGCGTTTCCATGGCGGTATCGTTTTACTTGATTATTTCTCAAGTGAAACGGCCTTAGAAAAGGAAAGGTTTCGAAAAAACTACAATTGCTGAAGACGAGCCTGCAGGGTGTTGGAAAGCAAGGTTACAATTGTCATGGGCCCCACTCCACCTGGAACCGGCGTAATGAAGGAACATTTAGGCGCGACGGATGCAAACTCTACATCTCCGGCCAAACGAAATCCGGATTTTTTGGAAGCATCCGCAACGCGTGTTATTCCCACATCAATAACTACAGCGCCTTCCTTTACCATGTGCCCATTTAAAAACTCGGGGCGCCCCAATGCTGCTATAATGATATCGGCCTCTCTGCAAATTTCGTCCAGGCCTTTTGTCTTGCTGTGGGTAATGGTAACCGTACAATTGCCCGGCGAAGTATTGCGCTGCAAGAGAATGGCCATGGGCAGGCCCACAATATGCGAGCGCCCAATGACCACACAGTGTTTTCCTTCCGTTTCCACCTGGTAGCGTCGCAACAGTTCAATGATGCCTCCGGGAGTGGCCGGCAAAAAACCAGGCAGCCCCAACGCCATGCGCCCCACATTTTCGGGGTGAAATCCATCGACATCCTTACTTGGATGAACAGCCAGCAGCACCTTCTTCTCATCGATGTGCTTGGGCAACGGCAATTGAATAATGTAGCCGTCGAGTTCATCATTCGAATTGAGATCTCGAATGACCTGCAGGAGCTCATCTTCTGTAATTGAGGCCTCTCGGCGTATGAGTGTTGACCGAAAACCAACCTCTTCGCACGATTTCACCTTGGAGGTGACGTAGGTTAAACTGGCGCCGTCGTCACCGACCAACACCGCAGCCAAATGCGGAACTCTTTTCCCCTCAACTTGCAACTGATTAACGGCTTCCTTTATCTCAGACTTAATTTGGAGAGAGGTAGCTAAGCCATCGAGTATCGTCATAGAACTGCTGTTTTCGCAAAGATGACGGATTCTATCGAAAAAGTGATTGCATCAGAAAAATAATTGGAAGAAAAAACGCGTTCGAACCATTGAAAATTGGATTTGATTTAATACGAACCCGAACGCCATTGTTGCCTACCGCTCCCGCTCCTCCCTTGCATTTCTTAACCAATTTTTATATCTATTCCGGCTAACCCATTATACTTTAGCGCCTCCAATACCATGAATAAATTACACACATTCGCATTGCTGCTTATTCTCTTGACAGGAATAGGTGCAAAAGCTCAAATAAAGAACCCCGCTGAAAGCACAGAAAAATTCTCGAAGCTTCTCAATTACATCGATTTGATGTATGTGGATACGGTCAACACTTCGTTGCTCACTGAAAAAGCGATTGTGCATATGCTGGAAGAACTCGATCCGCATTCGGTTTATCTGTCAAAAGAAGAAGTCGCAGCCGCCAATGAGCCGCTCCAGGGCAGCTTCGATGGCATCGGTGTTCAATTCCAGATTCTGCACGATACCATTCAGGTAATCGAACCCATTCAAGGCGGGCCATCCGAAAAACTTGGGATTCGCAGCGGAGATAAAATTGTGGTTATAGATGGTGAAAATGTAGCAGGCATCGGCATTAAGAATAGCGATGTAATGAAAAAACTCAAAGGTCCGAAGGGCACCAAGGTTACCGTAGGTATCGAACGTAATCGAGAAAAGGAGTTACTCAATTACACCATTGTGCGCGACAAAATCCCGATTTATTCAACGGATGCTTCCTATATAGCTGCCCCGGGGATAGGATATATCAAAATAAGCCGTTTCGCGCAAACCACCGCTGAAGAGATGCGCAAGGCTATAACGGAATTAAGGGCTGAAGGAATGAAAGACTTGATTATCGACTTACAAGACAATGGTGGCGGATTGTTGGACATTGCGGTTGAAATGTGTGATGAGTTCATCTCCGGTGACCGCCTGTTAGTTTATACCGAAGGCCGTTCCTACCCGCGCGATGAACGCAGGGCTAATGCCGAGAAAAAAGGTATTTTCGAAACAGGCCGACTTATTATTCTCATCGATGAGTCATCGGCTTCTGCCAGCGAAATTTTAAGCGGCGCCATACAGGATTGGGACCGCGGATTAATCATCGGTCGACGTTCATTTGGAAAAGGACTCGTGCAACGCCCGGTGCGCTTGCCCGATGGAAGTATGGTACGGCTAACTGTACAGAAGTATTTCACACCATCAGGCCGATGCATTCAAAAATCGTACGACGACGGAATGGCTGAATATGAAAAAGACAAGGAAAAGCGATTCAAAAATGGAGAGCTCTTTAGCCTCGATAGTTTAAACCTACCCGATTCACTGAAATATTTCACCAATCTGAAAAAGAGAACCGTTTATGGTGGCGGTGGAATTCTTCCCGACATTTTCGTGCCGCTTGACACCTCGGAAAATAGCAATTATTTCAGTGAAATGCTGCGCACCGGGGTAAACAACGACTGGGTCATGGAATACACCAATGTAAATCGTGCGCGGTTAATCCAACAATACCCCACTCTGAAAGATTTCAGCGAAAAATACCAGCTACCGGATACCGCCCTGCCTGAAATGATTGCGCGTCTTACCGAAAAAAAGGTTGAATACAACGAAAAACAGTTTAAAACCTCGGAGCACGCTATCGGTTTGCGCACCAAGGCTCTGATAGCACGCAACCTATATGACGGCGAGGCGTTCTATTATTTCATTAATGAATTGAATCCGGCGCTTAAAAAAGCGGTGCAAGTTCTTCAAGATGGAACGTTTGAAAACATGAAACTTGCCTATTCCGACTTTAAGGTGGACACCCTACCTTTGAAAAAACGTAAAAAGAAGTAACGCTATAAAAAACAAAAACGATGAGTAATGGATTAAAAGTGGGGGTTCTGATTGTTATCGCAGGAGCCCTCGGATTCTTGGGTTATACCCAGTTTAAGAGAAGCTCCAACGACATTGAATCAAGACCGGCAGAAACGACCACCATGGCCGCGCCTGGTGATGGAAGCAATGCCGGTGGAGCTCAAAATGAAGACGGCGCACTTTCTAAAGGTCGACCTAAAACAGTAATGACCATTGATAAAGAAGAGCACGACTTCGGTACCATTAAGCAAGGTGACCAGGTAGAGTGTTCATTTAAAATAACCAATTCAGGCACGGAGCCTTTGATTGTAGAAGAAGCGCACGGATCATGCGGTTGTACCGTTCCGGATTATCCTAAAGACCCCATTCCCGTTGGCGAATCGCGCGATATGAAAGTGAAATTCAACTCCACCGGCAAAAAGGGCAAGCAGGCAAAAACAGTTACCATCACGGCCAATACTGAGCCCATTCAAAAAATCGTGACCATACGAGCCGAGGTCGATGCTCCTGAAACAGAGTCGAAAGAATCATCTAAAGAGAAATCGAAGAGCGGACACTAAAAATTTTTGCTCGATATAAAACCTGAATGCTGCGATATCGCAGCCTTCTTCTATTCATCAAAGTCGATAATGTCTGCGCACGAGAGCCTCGAACCACCGATCGGGTAACAGGCGCATCATGTAATACGCCCACTTCGCTTTGAATGGCGCAATTCGATAACGCAGAGCGGGAGACGGATTTATCAATATGCCCGCAACCACCCGAGCAATTACCGAAGGATGAAGGCCCTTTACCACTTCATTATTTACCTGGCGATGAATGGAAACTTGCAAGGCTTGATTTCTATCTGAAACAGCTGAAACTATTTTTCGATTCGTGTTGATGGAAGTATGCACATCACCTGGCTCTACCAATACCACCCGAATATCATCCGCTGCAACCTCAATGGATAAAGCCTCGGTATATCCTTCTACTGCAAATTTGCTTGCGCAATAAACCCCACGGAATGGCAGGCCCATCTGTGCCGCCATGGAAGTAATGTTGATGATATGTCCGCTGCCCGATTGACGCAGTAATGGCAGTGCATTTTTACACACATTGTGCACCCCTACCACATTCGTTTCAAATAATTCGCGTAGCTCGTCCGAAGAACTGTCTTCAATAGCACCCAGCATACCTAATCCTGCGCAATTCAACACGGCGTTCAGGTATCCGTGCTCGTTTTGAATAGAGTGCATAACACGTTTCACAGAAGACTCATCCGTTACATCCATCTGCATATACCGGACTCCTTCGGGCCAGTCCACTCTGGTTTTGCGAGCACCGCCATAAACCATGTATCCATCGGAGGCAAGGCGCTCGGCGATGGCGCGCCCAATGCCGCTTCCTGCACCTGTTACAAATACTACTCTTTTCATAATCGGGTGAATCGTCTGTTCCAAAAGTAGGATTTTGGACTTGCTGTTCGATACTTTCGCATCTCACATTTATCATGCAGATTACCAAATCGTGGAAAGCTGGCTGGACATATTCGAGAAACAAGGCTGGGTAGAATGGAAGAACTTTCTTTCACCCGAGGAGGCGATGGGTATTCGTCGTGAAATTGAAATGGTTCAATCAACAAAAGGCTTTCGAAGAGCGGCAATTGGCAAGTTGTATCAACAGCAAGTAGATACAGGCCAACGCGGCGACTTCATCAGCTGGATTGATTCAACACACCCTTTACCCTTCACCCGGCTGTACCTTGATAGAATGTCGGAACTTGTTATCGAACTGAATCGAAATTTCTATCTCGGAATACAAGACTTTGAATGCCACTATGCGCACTACCCACCGGGCAGCTTTTACAAGAAACATGTCGACCGACATAAGAATGGTTCACCCCGAAGAGTCTCTTCCGTTTTATACTTGAATACCGATTGGTTGGAACAGGATGGTGGAGAACTTCGCATCTATTCAGACGAAGAAGCCTTCCGGACAATTCTACCTCAGCTTGGAACACTCGCTCTTTTTCTGAGTGAACTAGAGCACGAGGTCGTTATAACCTCGCGCGATCGTATGAGCATCACGGGCTGGATGCTCAATGAAAAACTCTTCTAAAAAGAAAAGGCCACACTCGCGTGCGGCCTTTCCATTATTTTTTCGATTGTCTTATTGTTTCACAAAACGAATGCTGTGGTTATCGTTACCCACAACCAAACGAATTTGGTAAATACCCGCAGCCGCTCCGGCCATATCGATTGACTCGATGCGTGAAGCGTGCACATTACCCAACTCTTTTGACATTACAACACGTCCTGTGTTATCGATGATCGTGTATGTCAATTTCTCGCCGTTCATTCCTTCCATGTTCAATACAAACTGACCATGGTTCGGGTTTGGATACATGCTGATTGAATAGGTATATTCCATTTCATTCAGTCCGGTGATCACGATTGTTTGCGTTGCAACACAACCATTAGCATCCGTAACAGTCAAGACCCAGTTACCGGCTTGAGCAGCTGTTGTCAAACCAGTCAAATCCTGACCTGTTACAACAGCACCGCCCGGACCGCTCCAGCTGTATGTGTATGGAGCAACACCACCACTCACAGTGTAAGGGCTGCTACCACCCGCATCCTCGTCGATTGGGTTAGCAGTAAGTCCATTGATTGCAACAGATTCTGCAGGTTGGTCGATACTCAAATTGCTGACAGTCACTGAGCATTGATTTGCGTCGTAAACAACTACTTCGTAGTCGCCTGCAGGAAGATTTCCAATTGAACTGTTGCTTGAAAGTGCACCGCCGTTCACACTGTAACCAAATGCTCCGGTTCCGCCTGAAGCGCTAACCTGAATAACACCGCTTTCATCGCCAAAGCAATTTACATCGGTGGTTGTTGCGGTTGCTTGCAGAGCTGTTGGCTCAGTTACAACAGAAGCGCTGGAAGCAGTGTAAGTGCAACCATTAGCATCAATAACATTCACAACATAATCTCCTGCCACCAGGTTAGTGAAAATTGGGCTTGCATCAGCAGGAGTAGGTGTTGCATTCAGAGCATACGTGTATGGGAAGGTACCGCCAATAACTTCGACGCTGATTGTACCATCGGTATTACCGTTGCAGCTTATGTTGGTTACGTTGGCATTTGCACCAAGAGTTTCCGGTTCAACCACTTCAATTGTTTGCGTAGCTAAACAGTTGTTGGCATCCTGAGCTTCAACCACTACCGTTACATTTCCTAAACCGCCAACGGTATTATTCGAGCTAAATGAACCTCCGTCGAAGCTATACTGGATGGCACCTGTTCCGCCGGTAGATGTTACAGTGACTGCACCATCTGTATCGCCATTGCATGAAGGTGAAGTAACTGCTGCATTGATTACAATTTCAGGTGCACCCACTACATTAAACGTATATTCTGCCGTACAACCGTTTTCATCCTGTGCGTACAATGTGTGAGGACCAACGTTGAGCCCGGTCAACACAACTGTTGATGCCGCGCCCTCGATAGAATACGTGCCATCATTCACCAATGAGAAGTCTACATCGCCGGTACCACCGAACCAAGAAACAACTTTGGTTACATCGGTAGAGTTATAGCATGCACCTACACCGGTAGCCGAAGCTTCCATAGTGATAGCCAGAGGACTTGCAATGGTAAAGTTGTTACCTTGTGCTGTGCATCCCGCAGCGTCGGTTGCAACAAAATAGTAAGTGCCACCGGTAAGACCAGAGTAGTTCGGCGTTGAAACAACTACAGGAGAATTGTTACCATCTACTACAGCTGAGCCATTGCTATTGAACAATGCAAAAGACAATGAGCCTGTTCCACCGCCATAGTTGCCCGCATCTGTAGTAACAGAACCATTGTTTTGTCCTGCACATTCGATAGCGTTACCAACGCTTCCGATAAGTGTTACAGGAGCCACGTTGATGCTCACAACAGTCTCAACTTCACAGCTCAGTCCGTTCGGGTTAGCCAACACATTGTCAAAACGAGTATCACGAACTGATACGGTAAATGAGCCTCCACCTAAACCGGTGAACTGCTCAGTACCATCGCTGGATAGACCTTGGCTTTGGCCATTGAATGTAAACTCATAGAATGCCTGTGCACCAGTCGCAGTTGCGCTGATAACTCCATTCTGAGAGTTGGCACATGTAGGCGAAGTAGTGATGAGTGCGTTCAGATCTAGGTTACATGGCAACAAGCAAAGACCATTGTCGTAGGTTGCCGCAGCATTGAAGTTTAATGCTGTGTTATCCGTGCATCCTGGGGTGCAACCAGGGTTTGAAGAGAATGAATAAGTTCCGTATTGAGCCGGTGAGCCCGCGCCGGTGTAGTTGGGGAACGACTGAAGGTAGAAAGTTCCGCAGATATCACCGTTTGTGGTAATCTGTGCAAGCAACACTTTCAAGTCTGATCCTGCTACTGAGTTTGGGTTATCGGGAAGAACAAACCAAGTACCTCCAACAGGAGAGTTCACCACGAACTCGCCATTGCCATAAGGAACGGTGTTGAACGCCTGACTCTGCCAAGGCTGGTTAACATCTTCCGCCTTGAAAACCGGATTCGCAGCTCCGTCGTCATTGCAGCTAACACCTACAGTAACGTAGGAATCGTACTCAGCGAGCGGAACAGAATTATAGAGTATGCAAGGTGAAGCATCGCCGGTAATACCTCCGCCGCTTGGGCTGTTCCAAATTCCTGAACCGCTGACCAGCAATGACATTGGATTATCGTCGTTACCGGAAACAGTCGTGATTCGATCGTTCACACCTCCCGTATTAGCATATATGCGATAAGTGGTGTGATTTGCAGGATAACCGGCCACCGATGGGCTGGCACCGCCCGTGTAAAACGTTTCAACCGTAATACCGGTTACTTGTGCCAGAGAAACTACTGCTGTCCCAAAGAACGCAGCAATCATAAGTAAAGCTCTCTTCATGAGTTGTTTGGTTTGTATACTGATTAATGGTTGTTTCAACCGCCAAATATAGTCGGCAACTCTCACTGGAAAAATTTTTCTTTTCATATTATAATATGCAAGTCTATGTACAAAAAACCAGGTTTGGCTTGGTTTTCTCTTTTCTGTCACATTGGAATAAAGAATCAGATTTAATATTATTTTGACACAGGTTCAACCTAAGCCTCAATGATGACGACAAAGGCCGACACAAAATATATATACTGTATGTTAATTGACCTAAATGGTTGTGTTTGTTCGTGTGTGTGTACATTTATCATGACAGCGATGCGGCTTGGTAAGAAGTGGGATTGAGATATATATAGAGAGAGGATGGTTGTGTACATTAAACCAGTTCTTGTGCACAAAAACCAGTTCTTGGTGTACAAAAAACAAGTTTTTAGTGTACATAAACCGGTTCTTGGTGTACATAAAATCGTTCTTGCTGTACACAACTCCAGTTCTTGTATATAAAAACGGTTCTTGCG
>JBJTRD010000186.1:0-2671 GCA_046075945.1 Flavobacteriales bacterium | reverse complement strand
TAGTTCTCATCGTATTCAGTCGGGCCATATTCTATTTTGTAGATTTCGATAAGTTGAAGTTTATGGTGGTCAACCTGTTTTATTCGCCCAACCCTATTGGTGTCGGCTTTCAGGGAGATCTCACGGGATACTCCTATTTCTTCCTGCTGGTTGTGCTCTTTTGTATACCCTGGAATGAAATCTTTCCGGCGGAAAGCAGAACGCATCAACGCTTCACACGGCTGTATAAAACTACAGCTCCTGCAATCAATGTAGCATTCATTGCATTGTGTACGGTGATGCTCGCCGACGCGACGTACAATCCATTCATCTATTTCAGATTTTAAAAGATGAAGAAATTACCGCCCTTGCTCTTGTTGACTTTACTGCTGATAACATCGGTAGTGCTGGTAGTGCGCGAGAAGGAATCCATATCAGAAAC
Source organism: Flavobacteriales bacterium (assembly GCA_046075945.1). GTDB lineage: Bacteria > Bacteroidota > Bacteroidia > Flavobacteriales_D > Sanyastnellaceae > JAIBBG01. Next base: position 2,250 of record JBJTRD010000186.1, on the reverse strand, counting down.
GGAGAAGCGCACCCTGGCAATCTGGCCATCGTGGTCGGCAGATGCGTACTTCACAGGGTCTTATTTCGATAGTATTTCGGGATACATCAATGACCATTTTCCGCTGCGCAATAGTTTCGTAGATCTGGCACAGAAAATCCGTTACAATCTAGGGTTTCATTTGCCGGAGGAAGAACGCATCGTAGTGATTGCCGCACCGGAGCAGACCGCTGTGGAATCTTCGGAGATGGATACAATGCAACGTCTTTACGACGATGATTTTCAGGCAGCGTATTCGGGCAGCATGCTCATTATTGATGGACGGGTTTATCCGCAAGGCGGGGGCTCACCTACCATGGGGCGGCCATTTGCTTCGATGGTGAATGAATATGCGGCGAATCTGAATGGACTATGCACAGTGTATTCATGCGTGGCTCCTTTGTCATCCGCCTTCATTCCGGTCGAAAAATATGCTCGCTACAACGATGCAAATAAGAATACGCTCTACGCAATTAAGGAAGCATTGACACCGCCGGCGCGCTTTTGCGATGTGTTCGGAGCGATGGACAGGCATTTTGGTGAACAGATGTTTTACGGCACAGACCACCACTGGAATGCGCGTGGAGCCTACTACGCATATACCGCATTTTGTGACGCCGCTGGTTTGAAGGCCGTCCCCCTCGAAGCCATGCGCTATGAAAGAAAGAGACCCTTCCTTGGATCATTGTACGATTTAACCAAAGATCCGGTTGTCGCTCAACACCCTGACACCCTCGAACTTTTCATCCCTAACATAGAAACCCAAGCAGTTCGCTACGGTCCGGTCGGATTTAATCAATCGAGTGCAACCCGCGTTTTCGGAAGTGCTAATAATTATATGGCGTTCTTGAGTGGTGATGCTCCGCTGATAAAAATTACGACAAACGTCAAGAATGGACGCAAAGCTGCGGTTGTAAAAAACTCCATGGGTAATGCATTTGCAGTGTACCTAATCAGTCACTACGAAGAAGTTTGGGTAGTTGATTTTCGATATTCGGGTCACAGTCTGATGGACTTGATAGCAGAACGTCAAATCAATGATTTGATTTTCGGAATGGGCTTGTATGGCGCCATGAGTCATGGTACCATTCGAATGATGCGCAACCTTGCTAAAGCACATGAACCAGCCTTGTCGCGCGCACGGTCACAGGCCGCAGCAAAAGATTCATTGAAAAAAGAAATAGGAAGGCCCGACTCTTCGTTGATTAGCACTCCTGCCAACGATTCAATACGAAACGAGAAATGAGATGGAGGATATTCATAGGGGCTTTGCTATTGCAGAGTTTGTCGCACGGACAGTCGCTGGCTGAGCTTACCCAATTGCTGGAGCTCGACACGCAGTATTGTTTTTTTCAATACAATTCTGCTGATGCCGCTCGACAGTTTGCCAAAAACATGCGTAAGTCGGAAAACGGACGAGTAGTGATTTGCCACTATGGGGCATCGCATATTCAGTCGGAGATTGTAACGACACGTGCATCGTCGCTTTTGAAAGAGCGTTTCGGAAATGCCGGCCCGGGCTATGTTTTCCCCTTTACTGCCGCCGATAGTTATGACGGAATTAATTACAAATCGTCGCACACGGGCAAGTGGAGTTTTGCCAAGTGCTATCAAATTCCTCCCAAGCACGCGCTTGGAATTCGTGGTATGACCGTGCAAACAATCGATACAACTGCGTCTGTTCGCATGAACTTCAAGTCGCCACTGAGCGATGAGTTGTATGAGATTCATGTTTTTTTGGAGCGCAACGATTCGACCCCCGGTGTTGAAATTTTGATTGATACATCGAGATATCGGTTTACGAGTGATCGCATTGCATCGGCCGACTCGAATTTCCTGACTATTCTTCATCGTGGTGCTATCGGTTCGGTTGGGTTAAAGTGGATGAATGACACCCTCACTGCGCCCCGTCGTCGGACGCTGACCTTCTACGGCATGAGCATCGAGCATGCAGAAGAGAAAGGGCTGATGTATCAGCCGTTTGGTGTGGGTGCTTCGCCGTTTCAGGCGGTATTGTATCTCGATAAAATGGAGGAGCAGGCAGCGGTCATTCGCCCTGATATCGTTATTATCGATTACGGAACAAACAATATTCTGTACACCAACGAGGTCCCTACCGATATGCCGGATATGGTTCGAAAGGCAGTGAAGAAATTTCGCGCGGTGAATCCGGATGTTACGATTATCCTCACGTCTATGCAGGACTTATATTACAAGAAGAGATACATAGAC
>JBJTRD010000185.1:0-3534 GCA_046075945.1 Flavobacteriales bacterium | reverse complement strand
TCTTGCCATCGGCATCGACATCAAAAATTTGAGGTGTTGCACTTTGGCCGACGTCTATTACTTCGCCCGAACTGTCCGTGATAGGGGTTGTTTGTTGCTCAAATGAAATGGAGCCTGCTTGCGTAGTATTGGTGAACCGGTGCAGGTTTCCATCCAAATCGCCCACTATCAAATCACAATCGCCATCGCTATCCAAATCACCCAATGCAGGAGAAATGTTCAGCCATTGCAGCGAGGGAATGTTCAGTAAATTCGTATCTGCAAGGTCGAATGCAGGCTGCGCAGCGCTTCCTACATTCTTGAAATAATGCAGGCGTGAAGCGTAGGTTTCGTTCAAACTAAATCGCTTGCGGTTTGATACAATCAGGTCGGTCAATCCATCGCCATCCACATCGCCTATCGTTGGGTACGCTCCAACGCCCAGGTCTATCATGCCCGACTGCAGAAAGTTATCTTCTATTAAATGAAATTCGGGAGAAGGGTTGGTTCCTTCATTTTGATAAAGCATCACACTCCGAACGTCGGCCGACTCATTGTCGGCGTTTGGGCTAACGACCATATCCGTCACACCGTCATTATTGATATCGACCATATACGATCCCAGAAATGTGATAAGGTTGATGCCGGCACCGGCGCCAAACGTCGCGGGAAAATCGTAATGCACAACCACAGCGCTATCCTGTCCCGAGGCCGATTCTTCGAGCATAATTGCTGTAAGTGTATTCGCACTTACATCGCCAATTATCAGGTCTTTCAGTCCGTTGTTATCTAGGTCATACATCGATGTTGTGCCACCTGTGTGACGCAATGGGCCCGTATCATCGCCTTCGCCACGTGGGTTTATAACATTAAAATCACATTCGAACTCATCACCCATGATAAGCGCAAAGCTCTCAACGCTTTCGCCAAACATGCCATAGCATCGATTGCGGCACATAAAATCGGGGGCGCTGCAATCGCCGTTTTCAATGGCCGTGTTTTTATAGAAATAAAGCGATGAACTGAATTCGTTCCAGCTCCACATATCCATATCACCATCGTTATCATAATCATCGATGGCCGGCACATCGGGCGAAATGCAGAAGACTCCTGAGGTGAGTGGTTGGGAACCATCCCACTCATAGTAGGCCATGATATTGGGATTCACCGTCGGGTCGAACGACAGCTCGGTGGTCGAAGTATTGAGGTAAATCTTGAATCCGCTTCCCGAATTGGCGCAAATATCTTCTCGGCCATCGCAGTTCATGTCGCGCAGAAGCACCCAGTTGCGCAGGTTGACCGGGAATACGTCGTTGTATTCCTGCGTGTAGCGATAAGAATAGGTTCCCGGTATGGATGATTCATTGATGAACACCGAAAATTTCCCTCCATTTCGATCGAAAATAAAAAAGTCTTGCACCCCATCGAGGTTGGCATCGAAGGTAGAAACCTGGCAGGAATTGAGACCACCGGCCCAGGGGTCGGAAAGGTTGAATCCGTCTCGAGTAACTTCGATATCCGTATTTCGCAAAAACGACTGACTGATTAAATTCAAACTCAATGAAACCAATAGGAAACAGTATACTAATCGCATATGCACACATTTGGATGGCAAGTTAGCCCATTCATTTTTAGAACGAGTAAGAACTCTTAGTATTCACATCTGTTTAAATCTATATTATACTTTCCTTTCTCATCTTTGCACCCTATGTTACGCGCTCTCCTTTGCATCTTTCTGCTCATTACCTCGTTTCTTCATGCCCAGGCACAACCGCCCAAGGGGAATAAACAAGGAGGTGGACCTCGTCAGGCTATGACGGGTAAAGTCTATGGGAAGATAGTCGACGATGAAACCAAGAAATCGGTAGAATATGCAGTGGTGCAGGTTTTCAAAGCCACCAAACCCGGGGAAGACAGCACGAAGGCCGAGCTTGTGGGTGGTGGCATTTCCGCTTCCAATGGCGATTTCAGCATCGATAATGTTCCAGTAGGCGAATCGCTTGTGCTGGCAGTGAACTTTGTGGGTTATGGAATCTACCGCAGCAATTTCGTTCTGAATCCTTCACAAGGCATGGGAATGCCAGAAAAGGATTTGGGGAACATCAAGCTAGCTGTTAGTTCTACCATGAAAGAGGTCGTAATCGATGGCGGTGACGGCGATTACAAGATAGAATTTGATAAGCGCATTTACGATGTCGAGAAAAATCCGATGAATGCCGGTGGTACTGCCGAAGATGTTCTTCGCAACATCCCTTCGGTGCAGGTGGATCTGGATGGCAATGTAAGTATGCGCAATAGTGCGCCTCAAATCTTTATCGACGGGCGGCCTACCACACTGACCATCGATCAGATACCGGCCGATGCCATTCAAAAGGTAGAAATTATTACCAACCCATCCGCCAAATACGACGCCGGTGGAGGTGGTGGGGGCATTGTAAACATCGTAATGAAACACAACCGAGGCATGGGCTACAACGGAAGTCTGCGCGCCGGTGCCGATAGTCGCCCCAGAACAAACATCGGCGGAGACATCAATTTAAGACAGGGAAAATTCAACTTCTTTGCAAACGGAAATTACAATCAGCGCAAAAGCATTAGCCGCGGAACTACCGATCGAGTTACTTATTTGCCCTACGATACCACGAGTTTGAGCCAAAACCAAGTGTCTACCAATCTAGGATATTTCTTGAGTGGAAAGGTAGGAATTGACTGGTTTGCAGATAACCGAAACACATGGACATTATCGCAAAGTATAACAAAAGGTCAATTCAATCCATACGATACTATTTACGCTCAAACTGATACCCTCTATAATGATATCACAATTGGCAGCAGCAAATACGATCGAAACTCACAGACCAATCGTCAATTTCAGAACTATGGCACCAGCTTGTTGTACAAGCATCTATTTGCCAAAGAAGGTACGGAACTGACTGCCGACATTAACGTCAATCTGATTGAAAGTACCTTTCAAGGAGATTACGTGAGCCGCTATTCCGATGCACTCTCCAATATTCAGCGTCAATCGGGCGGCGGGAAAATGCAACTCTACACCTCTCAAACAGATTATACCAACAAGATTAACGACAAACTAAAAGTAGAGGCAGGATTGCGCGGATCGGTGCGCCATTATGAAAGTATCTATGACAACTTCAGGCTGAATGAAATTACGAATACATATGAACAGCTCCCCGGTTTGCTTGTAAACTATGAATTTGTAGACCAGGTGTATGCCGCCTATGGCACCCTGTCCAAAAATGCTGAGAAGTGGAAATACCAGTTGGGTCTTCGGGCAGAGAGCAGAAATTATATGGGCAAGCTTCGCGACACTCCACTTTCATTTAGAGTTCCATATCCCATTAGCTTGTTTCCGTCACTTTACCTTACCCGCTTGGTGAGCGAGACGGAGGATATTCAACTTGCACTGTCCAGAAAAATAAGCCGCCCCTCTTTCATGCAACTCATACCTTTTGTGGATTACAGCGATAGCTTGAATGTGAGTCGCGGTAACCCGGAGTTGCGCCCGGAGTTTACACATTTGGCAGAGTTGAGCTA